>JBBRVL010000015.1:0-20713 GCA_038246925.1 Chloroflexia bacterium | reverse complement strand
GTTCACCGAGTTCACCGCAGAGACGCAGAGAGCGCAGAGATTAATGGGGTTGGTTGGTGGCTGGTTATCGTCCCTAATCCCTAATCCCTAACCCCTAATCCCTGGTATATACGCACAACCCATTATAAAATCCTCTGCGTCTCTGCGTCTCTGCGTCTCTGCGGTGAACTCGGTGAACTCGGTGAATTTGTCTCTACTCCAAGTCTGAACACTTATGATTGCCCACTCTGCTGCGCCCTCGACCGCTTTCCTGTACAATGGGGCATCACAGATTACAGGATGGTGTAGAGAGACATGGCACTGAGCCTCGGGATAATTGGTTTGCAGCGGAGTGGTAAGACCACCTTATTTAACGCGATTACGGGTAGCCAGGCGTTGACTTCCGCATATTCGTCCGCCGACCAACCCAACATGGCGGTTGTGAGGGTGCCGGACCCTCGGCTGGATGTACTGGCGGAGATGTTCAACCCCAGGAAGAACACGCCTACCGACGTGCAATTCGTAGACGTAGCGGGCATGTCAGGCTCGGCTAAGGAGAAAGAAAGCAAAGAACCTATCAGTAGGCAGACGCTCGGCTTCCTCAGCACCGTGGATGCTCTTGTTCTGGTGGTGAGGGCCTTCGAGAACTCATCGGTTCCTCTCCCAGAAGGGTCGGATAGCGTCGACCCCCATCGAGACGCCGAGACAATGATGCTTGAGATGGCTTTCTCAGACCTGGGCATAATCGAGCGTCGTCTTGAGCGTCTCAAGGGCGAGATCCAAAAGACCAAAGGCCCGGAAAGAGAATTACGTGAGCGCGAGCAGGAAGTCTTATCGCGGATAGCTCCTGATATTGAGAATGGCACGCCCATCCGCCAGTTAACCTTGAACGAGGATGAAGAAAAGGCGATACGCAACTTCGGTTTTCTTTCCGCGAAGCCTGTGCTCATTGTTGCAAACCTGGGCGAGAACAACCTTGACAGCGCATCTGATCTTGAAGCTCAGCTTCGAGGGAAATGGGGCGGCTCTTCCGCCGACGTGATTGCTTTGCCCGCGCAATTGGAGATGGAAATGTCTCAGCTCGCGCCGGAAGATGCCGCCGAGTTCCGCGAGAGTATGGGGCTGGGGGAGTCGCGCCTGGGCGAGGTGATAGGCAAGTCGTACTCGCTGCTCGGTTTGATAAGCTTCCTCACGGCCGGTGAGGACGAGGTGCGCGCCTGGACCATTCGGCGGGGCACAATCGCTCAACGTGCGGCGGGCACGATCCACTCCGACCTGGAACGCGGCTTCATCCGCGCCGAGGTTGTCCACTATGACGACCTGATTGCGGCAGGAAACATGGTCGAAGCCAAGAAGCGTGGAACGGTTCGTAGTGAAGGCAAGACTTACGTTGTGCGGGATGGGGATATAATAAACGTGCTGTTTAACGTCTAGCCCTCATGTTATTACGACCGCAGCAACAGCTGTGCCCTCAGAGCAATCTCGATAGCGAGGCGGGCTTGCGGTTCTTTGAGGTCCACACCGAGGATTTCGGCGGCGCGGTCGAGGCGGTAGGCAAGGGTATTGCGGTGGATATAGATTTCCGCGGCGGTCTCTCGCAGCCGACCTCCGTGTTCGATGAAGGCGCGCACTGTCGGCAGGAGAGGGCTGGCTGAACGCGCATCATGTCGGAGTAGCGGGCCAAGCGTTTGCTTCACAAAACCTTCAAGTTCTGGTTGCCGGTCACGCAAGAGGAGAAGCAGCAGGCGGTCCGCGCCCATCTCGGTGTATAACACAGGTCGATTATCATGAAGACGTTCGGAGGCAAGCAGCGACATCTCCGCTTCCGCCATCGAATCCCCCACTTGCTGAAGTGGTTTGGGTGAACTAATTCCGCACGCCACCCCATACACGCGCGCCGCACGTTTCAGCGCTTCTTCGTACCCTGTTGGGAGCAATATGACAAGGTTAGGCCCAAAGACGCGTACAAGTGGTCGCGCCACGCTACCGGCCCCCTGCGCCTTGACTGCCTTCTCGAGTTGCTTCGCAAGATTGGCCTCTATGTTTTGAGTGTGCGTGACGAGGCCAATGGAGATAGGGGAGGATGGCTCGTATCCCGATCTGCGGGCTTCATCCAGTGCTTCACGCTCCTCGCCTAATCTTCCTTCCAATGCCGCCTCGATCCAACTTAGCGGGTCGCCAGAGGGTGCCATTTCGCGCCGCGCCTGGTAGAGGGCGCATTCACGCATTATAGCTTGTTCAATATCAGGAAGCTGGGCGTCGTCCGCCAGTTGCAGCAAGGGCAGACCGGCTGTCTCGGCTGCGTCAAGCGCAAGTTGGCCTATTTCACCACGCACCGCGACACCTGCCGAATCCCGTGACGCGAGCTGAGCTATGACATTTGCCAGTGTGGTTGGTGGGTCGAGCCGGGCTATATGCTCGGTGGCAACGAGGGCAAGCTCGCCTCCTCGCAGTCGTGGGAAGGCGGGTGGGTAGGGGCGCAACGAAACTACCCAGGTCACAGTGTTCGAGAGATGGTTCTCTCCCGCGAGAACGTCCGCCGGGTCGAGTGGCTCTCCGGGTAATATGAGGTCGCCGACGGTCAACGTGGTTCTGCTCATTCGCTGGATAACTGATCTACTTCAGTATGACGGTCTGGCCTTCAGTTAGACCAGAGATTACCTCGGTGTCGGTTGTATTGGATAGACCTGTCTCTACCTCTACTTTGCGGGTGCTGTCGCCCTCTTTAAGGCTGACGTATTGCCGCCGACCCACAGTCTCGAATGCGCGGTTGGGCAGAAGCAGCACATTGTCTTTACGTTGGGCGGTAATATCTACATTCGCAGCCATCCCTTCTCGTGGCACAACATCTTCCACGGGCCTGAAGCTGATACTCGCTTGATAGACGGTGCTGCCCTGCTTGGGGGTGGCTCCGGGCGCAAGCTGGTCTATCCTTCCGGGCATCTTGATGCCTGGGTAAGCATCAAGTGTTACCGTAACGGCCTGGCCCGCGCGCACACGCCCAATATCGATCTCGTCGATGTCGCCTTTTATGCGTAACGTATTCGTATCTGCCACTACCGCCACAGGCTGCAAACCGCCGACCGTTTCGCCCACCGTGAGGTCGATTGTGAGGACCGTGCCGTTTATCGGGGAGACAAGACGGGCGTCAGCGAGTTGGGCGTTTGCGCTTTCCACGGAAAGTTGGGCCAGGTTGATCTGTTGTTCCAGAATAGCGACACCCGTATCAGTTGGGCCTGCCTTAACTCTGTCGAGAGCCGCCTGCGCCGCATCCACGCGAGATTGCGCTTCGCTGACTTCCTCAGGGGTCGCCCCACTCTTGGCTTTGTCAAGGTTGGCTTTGGCCAGGGCGACCCCTGCTTCCGCTTGCCTGATCTCCTCTGGAGTAGCGCCCGCCTTGACTTTGTTCAACGCCTGCTGTGCCTCAACGACTTTGGCGTCCGCTGCCTTCAGCTGTGATACTTCGCTTTGTTTGGCCGCCTCGTAATTGAGCCTCGCCTGCTCGACCTTGCCCGCCGGGTCGAGAAACTCCTGCGTGCTACCCTTCGCCTGTACCCATAGGATACGGGCCTGCTCGGTGGTATTCGCCGCCGTGGTCGCCACGAGGTCACGATTGGCCTTCGCCTGGTCGAGTTGCGCTTGAGCGGCGGTTATGTCTGTGGGTGCCGCCCCTTTCTTCACTGCATCCCGCCTGGCAACGGCGCTATTGTACTGAGCCTGAGCCGCCGCTATATCCTCGGCTCGCCCACCGGCGCGTGTCTGGTTGAGCCGAGCGATTGCTCCGTTCAGGTCTGCGGTAGCGGCTGCGATATCGGCGGGTTGCGCGCCCTCTTTTGCCTGTAGGAGACGCAGCTTGCTGATCTCTAGCTGCGTCTTTGCTTCGTTCAACTGTCGCTCAAGGCTACCGGTATCCAGCTCAGCTAGGACGTTTCCTTCTTCGACAAGATCGCCCTGCTCGACCAGCACTTTCTCGACCCGGCCTGAAATCTTGAACGCAAGCCTGGCGCTTCGCTCAGCCTCCAGCTTTCCGGTCGTTTCTACTGTCGATATGATTGTGCCTTTCCGCACGGTCGCGGTAGTTAAGGCCTTCGAGGGACGGAATAAGAGGTAGCCCGCGACGGCCAGAGCGATGCTGACAAGCAGCACAGGCAGCAGCACTTTCCAGGGCCGCTTTCGCTTTATTACTTGTCGCTCTTCGTACTGTGTCACAGCAAGTTCAGGCTCACTTAGATGCAGCCCAGCCGTGTCGCTGCTGCCGTTGGATCCTGGATTAGCTGTTCTTATTACTATTTTTGATTCTTCGGTCTCGTTCATCTGGCCTTTTCTCTAGGGTCTGGACTTATATCGTAAGCTGCCAAGTAAAGATAACAAAATATTGTTAGGTGGCGCGTTCTCAGGGTGCAACTCGAATACCGCCCGCTCGAAGTATTGTACAGTGTATAGCTTGCCGTCCACTTCAGATTGCTCGGTAAACTCGTTCGAGATGGGATAACCCTGCTGGGCGAGGCCTCCGTGCGACTGCCAGTACGCGAGGAATGCCCCACCCAATCGCTTGCCTGTCTCAGGGAAGATAACAGAGCCGGGCGTATTGTTGGGTGTGCTTGCTGCTACCCCACCAGGATATTTCTCGTTGAATCGCGTGACACCGAGGAGAGAAAGCAACACATCATTGGGTGGTGGATTTTCAGAATGCAACTCAAAGACCGCACGTTCAAAGTACTGTACAGTGTATGTCTTCCCGTCTATGTCGCTCTTCTCCTGAATCTCATCGGAGATAGGGAAACCCTGTTGCGCGAGGCCACCATGTGTCTCCCAATACTGGAGGAACTTGCCTTGAACGGCCTTGCCTGTTTCCGAGAATGTGCGGGACAAAGGCTGAGCTTGCGCCCCTCCGATGCTAGCGTCAAGGAAATCCTGGATAATTGTCCGCAGCTCGAGGAGAGTCGGGCTTATTGGTCCGCCCGATGGTGTGAAGCCGTGGTCGGCGTTCTTAACCATCACAAGCGTCGCGGGTGCACCTGCTGCTATAAGCTTATCATACAGCTTCTGCGATTGGCTCGCGGGGACAACGCGGTCTTTATCACCCTGCAAAATCAGGAACGGTGGCGCACCCGCAGTGACATAGTTGACCGGGCTGGCCTTTACTAGAACATCGATTGGCCCGCCCGGCTTCACACCGAAGACCGACTCCCCTACGCCAGAGGCGTACTGGTCCGGGTCGAAGGCAGTCAGGTCAGTCGGCCCAAACATATCTATCACGGCCTGCACATTGCTCGACTGTTCGGAATAACCACCATTCCCCTCAAAGCCTGCACTCTTGTTCGTCAGCCCAAGCAGCGAGACAAGGTGACCTCCCGCGCTGCTTCCCCAAGCGGCGATTCGGTTCGGGTCAAGGTTGTAGAGGGCAGCATTGGCGCGCAGGTGGCGGACGGCGCACTTTACGTCCTCGATCTGGGCGGGCCACTTGTATTGTGGGGCGAGCCTGTAGTTGACCGATACCACAAGGTATCCTCTGGCGTTCAACTCTCCAGAAACAAGCCCTATTTCCCATTTGTCGCCGCTAATCCAACTGCCGCCATGCACATACAACACCACGGGAGCAGGTTTACCTTGTGCGCTCGTTGGTGGATATAAGTCCATCTTCAAGGCGACGCCCTCTGCTGTGCAGTAGGTAACATCGCGCCGCACACCTGCCTGGGCAAGTCCAACTGCGCTGCTGTTTACCGTATATCCAGGCAGCATTGTAGAAACGAACACTAAAATAACCAACGAGACTTTTCTCATACGCATCTGGAATCCTCTAAGGCTGTACAAACAATTCATAATTCAAAACTCATAATCCAAAATTATTCGTAGCGTAGCGCGTGACTCACCTTGAGCCGGGCCGCTCCTAGCGCCGGGCCGATGCTCGCCACTGCCGTTAGCAGGAGCGTGAAGAGCATGGCACTGATCACCATCTCTAATGGGAAGACGAAATCGAGCGGGAAGAGCACATTCGACATGAGCCATACGAGAAGACGAGCGAGAGGATAGCCAAGTAGAACCCCCAGTACAAACCCGGCCGCCCCCATGATCAGCGCCTCGGTGATAAATACCTGTACAAGGTGCTGATTGAGGCCGCCCAACGAGCGCATTATGCCTATCTCTCGCCGCCGTTCAAGCACGTTCAGGGTGAGTGTATTTGCGATCCCTATGCCTCCGATTGTGCCGACGATGACCGTCATTGCGTAGAGTAGGATACTGAGTATTTTGCTCGCCTCCAGGCTGCTCTCCTTATCCGCGTAGGCTGCCAGCATACCGGGTGATAGGTCGTGATACTTGCGTTCCAGGCGTACTAACACCTCTTCGACGTAGGGACCATCTGCCCTGTCGAAGCGCACCGCGAAGAAATCGGCGGCTCCTGAGCGGTGCATCAGGCGGGAGGCGGTATCAATCGGCACGAAGACTTTGCCCCTAGAGGATGATTGTAAACCCTGTGCGTTGTCGTTCACCATACCGACGACCGTCAACCGCGCATTTTCGCCGCCTACCGAAAGCTCAAGGCTATCTCCTACGCCCAGGTTCTTCGCCGACGCAAAGCTCGATGATAACACAGTGGCTTGCGGCTCCTCGTCGGTGAACCAGCGTCCACTGGAGAGAGGCGCGCGGTAGAGGCTGGTGTTGATCGGGAGGCCCCACATTGTGACGAAAGTATCGGCCACCGACGCTCTCGAAGACGCCCATGCCTCTACTTCCAGGACTTCAGGCATCGACCTCAACGTGGCGGCGAATCCCTGGCCGACAGGCTCGTTGAACCATACCCACGCATCCGCCCCGTAAACGTCGTAAGCGTTCTCGATAGACAACTGTACCGAGTCGCTTGTCCCCTGCGCCGCAAGGAATGCAGCCGTCGCCAGGCCTATGGCGCTTATGGTTATGACGTTACGCCCCTTACGCCGGGCTAGATTGCGTATAGCCATGGCGGGCACTCTGGGCAGCCTGGTCATACGCTGGACAAGCCGGTCGAGCCAGCCGTGACCATAGGTCGTGCTGATGCCGTAGCTTTCCAGCGCCTTCCGAACGGTGATCGATGTACCCCTCCATGCGGGGAGCCAGGCAGCTATCGTAGTTACTCCAACCCCGACTAGAATACCTTGAAGCATGTCCAGAGGGTCTATTGTTAGACCGCGAATAGTGAGGTTGAACAGGCTGCCCAGGTATAAGAGGAGCGCGTACCCACCGAACACGCCGAGGAGCAGACCCAGGCCGGTGCCAACAATGCCGTACATCATCCCGGCAACAACGTATATGGAAATTACTTTACCGCCGCTCGCCCCGATTGCTTTCATTGCGCCTATCTCACCCATCTGCTCGGAGATGACCGCCGCCAGCGTATTCGCAACCAGAAACGACGAGATCACAAGCCCCACAATTGAGAAGACGGTCATAAGAGTCACCAGCGCGTCAAGCTGCCTCTTACCTACGTAGTCCTCGGGGTTGCGCTCCCAGTACCCACCGAAGTCGAGGTTGCGCTTCGCAAAGACGCGCTCTATGTTGCTTCGCGTCTCGCCGCGTACGCTCGACGAGAAATCTTTCAGGCGCACGAGTAGCTGGTTGTCGCCCTCCTGGCCGTACATCTTGTGGACTTCGGTGTTCAGGGTATACCCGACCGATGTTCCGAGGACCGTAGCTGATGGATAGGAAGGCGACTTGGCGAACCCCGACACACGAAAGTATCTCGACTCGTTTCCCGGCCCCGCGCGGTATACAATCTCGTCACCCAGCGCGACAGGCGCGATCTCTTTTACGGAGGCTTCTAAAAGGACCTCTCCCCGGCCTGGCCACCGGCCTTCAACAAGGTCGATCTTGTTGACCCTCATGTCATTGAAATCGCGTATGCCATTGAAAAGGATGTCGCGCCATGCGCCGGTCGCGTACCACTTGGTAGTATAGGTTGCGCGTAGATCGGTGGCCTCCACGTTAGGTACTTGCTCAACTGCGTCGCGCACAGCATCAGGGGCGATACCGACCCACCAGCGCATGTCCTGTTGTGAGTTATTGTTGTAAGCCGATGCCTGGGCTGCCGTCATGTTCTTGGAAGTGGAAGTTATCGCAACGATACCCGCCACCCCTATGATGATACCGATGATGGTGAGAAAGGAGCGCAGCTTTCGCCGCGTCAGGTCTCGGTATGCTTTTCTAATTGATATGGACATAATGTGTATACCGCGCTACATGCTCGCGGGTTCCGACTTCACCTTCTGCAATGTTAACGTTTCCCGCCGGGCTGTGAGTTTGGACCGGCATACAATTAGCACTCATCCCTATTATACCGGACGGCGCATCGGTACGCCTCAACAAGAAAGTAAGTGAGACATTCTAGAATGTCTCACTTACTTTCCAGGTGAAAAACAACAACGAATGGTGAAGGCCGGTGTCTATTTCTCTCGTGCGAGCCTGGGCAGCAGATAAATTGATATTGCCCCCGCGACAATGTGCATGACCATCATGCTGAGCATGGTTGAAGTGCTGATTGTTGCGCCGATAGGCATTATGCCGTTGGCAGCCATGATTGGATTGGTAAGTGATAGGAGCAAGGCTACGACCGCCACAATGCGGAACGTGCGTACCGGCTGTCGGGCGAGCTTTATGATTAGCGCGAAGACTGCCGCGCCCAGCAGGACCTGAATGAATGTGCTTATGAATACGCCCGGTTCCTGTAGGATGAAGAGGTCGGACGGGATGGTGTCTAGTGCGACCGCAATCTCGCGCACAATAATATTAGTAACCCCAGCCAGCACGGCCGTCAACGGTCCGGCCCATAGTAAGCGCCTGATGCTTGTGTTTTCTTTGCTGTTATTTATGAGTGTTGTTGCCATGATATGTTCTCCTTTTATAATTAGTCGGCAAACTATATGCCCTGATATGACCGTTACTATCTTGTAGTAAGGGTGCTAACTATTGGGAAAGATTAGCACTGACCTGGATGAGAAGGCGGCGAAGCAGCAGTTGTTCCGTTTCATTCAGGCCACGTATTGTGGCCTCTTCCAATCGCTGCCAGACCTTTATCACGTCCTTCTCCAGCCCCCGACCTCTCCTGGTGAGATAGACTCGTGAGACACGGGCATCTTCACTGTCCTGATGCCTCTCCACCAACCCTGCGCCCTCCATGCGTTGCAACATCTTGGTGATGGTGGGAGCTTCCAGGAGACTATAGAGGTAATCCCGCCCGACCGCACTCACGCGACGGTCGACCTCGGGGGAGGACTGTCGACCGAGTTTATTCTCATTGGCGACGCTCGGTACTCCAAGAGTGGCGACGCACCATGGACGAAACTGCCAAGCGCCAATGCGACGCCATCGACAGATACTTCCGGGATGACGCCTGCAAAGACGATTGAGGAGTTCCGACAGTACGCTTCAAATGCTCGCCTGCTCGGCCCTGAGGACCTTGATGGCGTACCCACTATCGCCTACCAATTGAACATCAACCACACAATTACCGTTAAAGGCAGAACTACCCACATCAGTGGCCTGGAGAAGATCTGGGTGGCTGTGTCGGACGGCCTTCCGCGCAGAGAAGATACCGACCAGACGATGGAGTTTGATGGGCGCTCAATAGTGAGCAAGGACACTGTTCTCCTCTACGATTATGGCGCCGACATTATGATTGAAGCACCCTTACCCTAGGCAAAGAGCCGATTTGAAACGGCCAACAGAAAATCAAAGGGAGAAAAGTGATGTTTAAAATTCAGAATCGCCACTCCATATTGGGCAATTACAAAGCAGCAGCGATACTTCTGCTTGTTATTGGGCTTACAGGTTACGGATGCGACGCAGGTAGAGTGGCCCCTGCCGCAACTCCAACGAGGGTCGCCGCAGGTGGTGCAATCGGCGCGGCTGCCACGCCTGCGGAAGGCAAGGGCGTCCCGCAAGGCAAGTTGAATTGTCAGGCAATCGCCGATGCTGCCCTGGACCTGAACACCAGCGTACCGATTCTTGTAATGCTGTCCGGTGCGGGCGGCTCCGTTCAGAACCGCGTCGACTCGCCTATGTATGTTGATACCTCCAAACTACGAGCCGACCTGGTCGTGCTTGCCGCGCTGCCCGACCCTACTGACGCGATGGAAGCGACCGTTATGGGCAAACCAAGCGAGGCCATACCGCAGTTCCGCCAGCTATTCGATATAATAGACCGCGATGCGAGCGCCAATCCCACGCCTGTTGATCCCTCATCTACAACAGGCGGAGCAGATGACCAAAAGCTATTGGAGTTCGGCACCAAGTTCATAAAGATGTCCACCTCGATCAACGCTGCACTGGCTAGCGCCTGCCCCGGCGTATCGGGCAATGTCTCAGAGGCGGTGCAGCCAGGAGCCCAGGCGACCTTGGTGGCGGCGAGCTACGAGATAGGACAGACGGCCGCTGTGGGCGATGTGCGCGTCACGCTTGACAGAGTTGTGACTTCGTCCGGAGCGGGCAATATATTGCCCACGCCCGGTAACCGCTACTTGTTCGCATACTTTACCGTGGAGAATAAGGGTAAGAATGCATTCAGGGTAAATATGCTGACCGGCACTCACTGGGAGGACTCCGCGGGCAAACAATATACATTTGATCCGAATACCATAATGCTTGACCCTAACATGACCAACTTCGATGCAGACATCCAGCCTGGGGCCAAGCAGAGCGGCGCTATCGGCTACCAGCTGCCGAGGAACGCGGAGGGACTTGTCTGGGTATTCCAGGACTTCAAGCCTAACCGTGCTGCCTTTAGCGTGAAGGCAAGTGATATAGCAGATGTGGGAACGCCTGTGACTGAGCAAGGTGCGGATGAGATGCGAGCGAGTGCAGCCGCTACCCAGACAGCGTTCGTTGACATGATTCTTGGAGCGGAAGCGACGCAGGAAAGCGCAGGTACTGAGACCCCCGTTCCGGATGAGCCTGTCGCAACTGACGTCCCAGCTGATGCAACGGAGGCTCCGGCGAACCCTTGATCGGGTTAGAAAAAGCAGGGCAGTAAGGAAGCGGCTTGTAAGTCTGAGGGCCAATGTAAATACAGAGGCCACCCATCTAACATAAGAGCAGGGTGTCGTCATTGTCGGTTGATAAGGCCGACAGCAATGAGGGCAAGGGTGGGTTGCACCGGCTGCCTATGCGTAAGCTTGGCCTGGGCTGCTCATTAGCGTTCTCCTTTAGATTGGGTTGTTTGGCAACACCTATTCTAGAGGGGAACCCTTTCTCTTGTTTTCCACCTCCTTCCCGACAATGACGACACCCTGGGGCTAACTTTGCCTATAAGCTAAAGCGGGATTGTGATTACTCTTGTATAGACCGACCCGCTAGGACGCAACTCGCTCTTGATGAGGCTGACGTCATGAAGTGTGAAGGCAATCGCGCTTGTAGGGTGCCCGTCGGTGGAGGTCAGTACGCGAGTGATTGCACCTATCTCATCGCGGCTTGCTCCCTCGCGCACCCTGCCCAGAGTCAAGTGGGGGCGGAACTCTTTATCCGGCTCGAACCCAATCTCGCTTAGCTCGCGAGAGATCGCAGCCTGGAGAGCGGACAGAGCCGGCATATCTGCGTCTTCTCCCGATAGCCCTAGCCATAAGACGCGGGGTCTCTTGAGGTTCGGGAAAACGCCCAGCCCTCCGAGGCTCAAATCAATCGGGTCATGACCTATGCATCCTCTGGCAACTGCCTCTTTGAGGAGCGGCTGCATACCGACCGGAACGTCGCCGAGGAACTGCAGAGTAAGGTGGATTGCCTCCGGTCGAACCCAGCGCACGGCACGAGCAGTCGTCCCTAATTGTCCGGCCAGTTGGTGGCTAATATCGTTGAGAGCAGCCTTTACCTCGCCCGGCAGCTCGCCCGCCACAAAGAGGCGAATTGTTGTGGTGACACTTGACATAAACTATATTTAGAAGCGGAGGTCCCAGCTTCGCAATGTCTCAAGCAGGCGGTGGTTAGTCAGGTCCATGTGGATGGGTGTTATGGTCACGTAACCGTCCTCGATGGCAGATACGTCTGTGCCTTCTTCAAGGTGGTTCGTCACGTTAGTGCCACCCATCCAGTAATACTTGCGCCCGCGAGGGTCATTGCGTATGATAAGCTCATCCTGGTAGATGCGCCTGCCCAGCCGCGTTATCTTGACCCCTTTGATCTCATCGTGCGGAAGGCTCGGCACGTTCACATTCAGGAGTATGTCCTTCTCCAGGCCCCGTTCCGCGATCTGCTCCACGAGTCGCTTCACGAAGGCTGCGCCAACATCGATGGGCCACGAGGGTTCAGTTGCCATAGAGACAGCAATCGACGGCATGCCGGAAATTATCCCTTCCATAGCGGCAGCCACCGTACCTGAGTAGGTGATGTCATCGCCCAGGTTATTGCCGTGGTTGATGCCCGATATCACAAGGTCGGGGATATATTCGAGGAAGCCGAGAGCCGCCAGGGCAACGCAGTCGGAGGGTGTGCCATCTGACGAATAGGCCGGGAAACCGTCGCGCAACTTAACTTCCGTAACGCGCAACGGGCGGTCCATTGTGCGCGTATGACCAGAGATCGACCAGTTGCGGTCGGGCGCTATCACCACTACCTCATGATCGGGCGCCAGGCACTCCTTTAGCGCGAACAGGCCCTCCGATGTGATACCGTCATCATTCGTAAGGAGTATTCTCATCGAACGTGAAACGTGAAGCGTGAAGCGTGAAACGTGATGCAGAATCTCACGCTTCACGTTTCACGCACCCACCCTCTTCCAGCGTATGCCCTGGGCCGTATCCTCTATCTCGATCCCGGCGTCGCGCAGTTGGGCACGGAGGCTATCAGCCAGGGCGAAGTCGCGCGCTTTGCGTGCTTCCTGTCGCTGGTCGATCATTGCCTGCAACTCTGCTGGTAGGGTCTCCATCAGTCTTGCCTCAGCCTTCTGCTTGAATTGCAGACCGAGTACCCGGTCCCAATCATATAACGTGGGCAATACCGAAGCGGGTTGTTCGCGTCTATTCGCTTCAGTTATCAACTCGTGCACAGCAGCAAGCGCGCCTGGCATATTGAGGTCATCGTTGATGGATGACACGAACTTGTCAATGTAAGACTGCTGCCAGGCATTATCGCCTCCGTTCATTAAAGGCATTTGCGATGCTCGATAGACGAAATCGTACAGGCTATCGAGCGCTTTGGCAGCAGCCTGCATCCCTTCGTCGGTGTAGTTGAGTTGGGCACGATACTTCGCCGAGAAACAGAAATAGCGATAGGCAAGAGGGTCGTAGCCTTCGTCGATCAGCTTCTGGAGCGTGAAGAAGCCGCCTCCGCCCTTATTGAGAGGCTCTATGCCTTCGCCCATATCGCGGGCTTCGTTGGCTGCTCCCGCGCTCTTGCTCATCTTCTGGCTGTTGGTCAGAAGGAACTCACCGTGCAGCCAGTAGTTGACGAACGGCTTGCCGGTGCAACCCTCAGATTGAGCTATCTCGTTCTCGTGATGCACCGGGATGTGGTCGATGCCACCGCAATGGATGTCGAACGTCTCGCCCAGGTATTTCATCGACATGGCCGAGCACTCGATGTGCCAGCCGGGGAAGCCGCGTCCCCACGGCGAGTCCCACTGCATGGCATGTGTGGGGTCGGCCAGCTTCCAGAGAGCGAAATCGGCGGGGTTGCGCTTTTCTATATTCACTTCGACCCGTGCGCCTGCCTCATTCTCTTCGAGCGATTGTCTGGATAACCTCCCATACGACGGGAAGGTAGATACATCGAAGTAGACCCCATCTTTGATGAGGTAGGCATGGCCCTTGTCCATAAGACACTGCACCAGGTCGATCATCTCAGGTATGTGCTCAGTGGCTTTGCAGACTACGTCAGGCCGCTCGATGTTGAGGCGCTCCTCATCCTGGAAGAAGATGTCAGTGTAGAAGCTGGCGATGTCCCAGGGCGTCTTGCCCTCGCGGCGCATGGCGGTAATCATCTTGTCCTCACCTTCGTCGGCATCGGAGGTCAGATGCCCTACGTCGGTGATGTTCATGACATGCTTCAAGTCGTAACCGTCGTAGCGCAGCACACGTCGTAGCACATCCTCGAAGATGTAGGTACGCATATTGCCGATGTGTTGGTAATTGTAGACGGTAGGTCCGCAGCAGTACATACGGACCTCGCCGGGCGTGATCGTTTCCAGCTTTTCCTTCTCTCGTGAGAGGGTATTGTAAATCGAAAGTGGGTATCTAGGCTCCGTCAAAATCTTCTCCATTAGGATGTCATTTAGCTACTTTATATGATGAATCTACATGCGTTAGTGTTATTATACTCTAGGAGGTTGGAGCTTGAGTAGACGTTTAATATTGCCTCTCACCTGAAAAGCTACTGTGACTGTTTTCCTCTAATGGCCGGACAGGACACGTATCAGTCTCTTAAGGAGCAAATCATGTCATATGTCAGTGGTCCAAATCTGCCGTCGCCCTCGTCTAGTTCAAGATTGCACAAGCCTCTCACTTTCAGTAATAAGCGTGAAAGGCCTACAGGTGTCACCATCCTTGCTGCACTTAATTTTATTGCCACAGCTATCTACGTAATTTTGCTCCTTAGTAATATATTGGCTCCGCCAAAACCCCCACAACAGACAGCTTCAAATGGGCAAGATCAATTCGAGCGCGCCCGGACCCAATTCGAAGAGAGTCAGGCTTCAGCACGCACAATGACGCTGGTTTGTACATCACTTGTGGGTATCCCCTCTGGTCTGGCGGTAGGAATTGGGTTATGGAGGCTTTATCCTTGGGGAAGAAAGTTGGCGCTTTCCCTTTATGGCGGGGGCGCACTGCTTACGCTGCTTTTAAGCTACTGGGTGGCTCTAAGCAGCTCACTCATAGGTCTCCTAATCTCCGGTGCAGCCTTTGTCTACCTGCTGCGGCCAGATGTGCAGGCAGCGTTTTATGATGCGCCCTAATTTTGACTGCCATGTCTTAGTTTACCCTCACCAACCAGTCATCAATTCTGACCCCAAGCACTTTACTCACTTACACACTTGATTACAACGCACAAATGAGCACACGCAAGCGCACAGATGCCGAAGAAAGCGTACCCTCTTCCCAGCACACCATTGGAGCACCGGAGGCGTGTGGTAAAATGATGAGGTAATAAGAGTACCAGGAGTGCATTGAGGAGAAAGCCATGGTATCACGCTCTCAGGGGCGAAGAGACATCCCCGAACGAAGCGCCGAGCCACCCAACATCGCAGAAGTGGAAAGCGCCATCCAGGCGGCGCGTGCGATGCTCGATTGGGGTGATGACTGGGATGGGGAGGGAAGCCAGGGCTATTCCGAGGAGACGTGGCAGCGGGCCGGAGATTTCCTGATGAGCTCCACCAGAGAGCTGTGGCACCGGCACCAGGGGGTCGTGCCTATGCCGGAGATTGAGCCAGGTCCGAACGGGAGTCTCGATTTTCACTGGCAGACGGAAGACCGTGAGATGCTGCTCAACCTGCCTGCTGAGCAGGATGAGTTGTTGGACTTCTATGGCGATAGCAGCGCTGGCGAGGTGATTAAAGGTCGCGCTCACGCCTCTACGGTTGGCCCGTGGCTTCTGGCATGGTTGATCAGGTAAGCCCTGTCTGGGAAAGAGAGTCCATCCCAGACGGTGACTTGCTGCACAGACGAGTTCACCGCAAGCTGATAAATGCGAGTGGCGGCATCAGGGCCGGAGCGTTTACTGACTACAAGGGCGATATGTCCACAGATTGGAGCAAGTATGCGTCCCCCCAAGAGACGAGTCGTAGAGGCACCGGCTTCCATCGAGAAGAGTTTGCGGTAGTGTCTATACTCGTGGGTGAGGTCCGCCATCTAGGCCAGCTTGTAGAGCACGATCCCTTGCCTGAGAACCGCGCCCATACTAACGTGATTGGAGAGAAGAACGCCGAGGTGCGCCTGAAGCTCGCCCGCATGTGCAGGATAGTAATCACAATGGAGCTTGTATAGGTGCGGCTCACCTGCCATTCCCGAGTTTACGCGCCGTGACTGCCCGTAAACGCACTGACGCCGAAGAAGCAGTAGACCAGGCCGAAGACCTGCCGCAGTACGACCACGGCGGCCTCGGCACGATGATCGCGCGCGAAGTGGCGGTTGAGGCGAGGCGAACACGTGCCCGCCGTGAGTTCTTCCGCATCGAGCACACCAGCCCGTCGAAGCGCGGAGACCCGGAGAGCAAGTTCCTCGGTCTGTACCGCATAACCGGGGAGAATAACCGCGAGTATGATGTGCTGGTACGCGACCCGGACCCCGAACACCACGTCAACCGATGTTCATGCCTCGATTACGAGTCGAACAACCTCGGCACCTGCAAGCATGTCGAGGCAGTGCTGGGTTACATCCGCCGCAAGCACGCGCCACATATCAGGGCCGCCAAGCCGCGCCTGCTCGAAGTCAACCGCCTCACTGTGTATATCACTTTGCGGTATGTGGGCGACGGCACATGGACCGCCTCACCAGTATATGACCATGCCCTCGACCCAGGCCTCTTGCGTCTGGTGAATCACTACCTGATGCCCTACCTCGCCCAGCTTGAAGATAAGCCGCAGACGTTCCTCCAGAGGCTGGAACGCTTCATACAGGAGGTGGAAGAGTTCGGCGGCAAGGCATTGGTCGAGCCGGAGGTATACGATTATGCCTCGACTGTAGAGAACCGGGCAGCGAGAGACGAAAGGCGTAGAGAGCTGCTGGCGAAAGTAGAGGCTGGGCAGGCTCGGCTCGATCTGCTGAAGTTACCCCTATACCCATACCAGGCGGTGGGCACGTTGTTCCTCGCGTTCACGGAGCGTGCATTGTTGGCCGACGATATGGGGCTGGGCAAAGCGCAACCTTTAGATGCAAAGATACTCACACCTCGCGGGTGGAAGCTGATGGGTGACATGCGCGTGGGTGACGAAGTAGTAAACTCTGCGGGTGGCGTGTCGCACGTTGTTGGCGTTTTTCCGCAAGGTATCAAGGAGATTTACCGCGTCGAATTCACTGATGGTAGCGTAACTCACTGCTGTGAGGATCACCTGTGGCTAGTTAATACCCCAGTGCGGAAGCGACGTCTTTCTGCTCCACGGCCGAAGCCTTTGAGCGAGTTGCTCATACGTCTTCGGGATGGCAGCGGAAACTTGCAGCACTTCATTCCACTTGTTAGTCCAGTTGAGTTTGACGAATTCGAACTCCCATTAGATCCCTACCTGCTTGGTGTGCTGTTGGGTGATGGCGGCATATCGGGGCGAACAGTTTGCTTATCCTGCGGTGACCGTGAAATAGTCGATGAAGTTATAAGGTTACTACCTGGCGGTGTGCATCTAAGTAAGAAAGGCGGCTACGACTGGTCACTTAGCCAAGGTCGCGTCTCTAGCCCGAATCCTGTAACGGTCACTCTCCGCTCGCTCGGCCTGATGGGGCATCGAGCAGAAACCAAGTTCATACCAGAACTCTATAAGTATACCTCTGTGGCATCTCGTGTCAGTCTCTTACAAGGGTTGCTTGATACGGATGGTCATGTGCGGCTCCACGATAACAACGTTGAATATACATCGACTTCTCTTCGTCTGGCCCTCGATGTCATTGAAGTGGTCCAATCGCTGGGGGGCACAGCAAAGCTCCGGTCCAAAAGAACATTTTATACATACAAGGGTGAGAGGCGTGAAGGTCGATTAGCCTACCGAATGAGCATCGCCTTGCCGCCGGAGATAGAACCGTTTCGCCTGCCTCGAAAGGCGAATGTATACCATCCACGCAAGAAGTACCCTCCGGCGCGAGCACTGAAGTCCATTACGCTTGTTGGATCGAAGGAAGCACAATGTATAGCCGTTGATGCTCAGGATCATTTATACATAACCGACGACTACATCCTGACACATAATACCCCGCAGGCAATAGCCGCCGCCAAGCTGCTGAGGGAATGGCATGAAATCGAGCGGGTACTGGTGGTAACTCCGGCATCCGTGAAGTTACAGTGGGGTAGGGAGATAGAGCGATTCACGGACGAAAGCTATACGGTTATCCGAGGCAGCAAGGCCCAACGCGCCCTTCAATACGCAAACGACTCGTTCTTCACAGTGACTAATTACGAGCTTGTATTGCGTGACCTTGATCACATCCACGCGCTAAAGCCTGACCTCGTCATCCTTGACGAAGCCCAAAGGATAAAAAACTGGCGGGCAAAGACGAGCCAGGCTATCAAAGAGCTGACACAACCCTTCGCCTTTGTGCTCACAGGAACACCCCTTGAGAACAGGCTGGAGGAGCTATACAGCATAGTGGAGTTCCTCGACGACAAACTGCTAGGCCCGCCCTGGCAATTTATGGCGCAACACATAATCAAAGATGAGTGGGGCGGCATTATCGGCTACAAGGACCTCGCGGGCGTGCGGCGGGCCATCGCGCCTATCCTTCTACGGCGGCGCAAAGCTGATGTGCTGAAAGACCTGCCGGAGCGCATCGACAACGACTTCTGGCTGGAGCTTGACACCGAGCAGGAGCGACTCTACCGTCCTCTAGAAAAGCAGTTGGCCGAGCTACTTCGCGCTCCTGAATGGAACTCGCACCAGAGCGCCGTCGCCCTCAGCCTGCTAACTCACTTGCGAGAAGCTGCCACCGCCGCCCAACTGGTCGATCCAAACGTAGTCTCTTCGAGCAAGCTGCGCGAACTGCCAGCCCTCGTTGAAGAGATAGCATCGGAGGGGCACAAGATGCTCATCTTCTCTCAGTGGGAGAGGATGACGCGCCACGCGCAGGATGCACTTGCGAAACTACCGTTGAAGAGTGTGCGTCTGCACGGTGGCCTCGGTATTCGCGCCCGTGAGCGCATAATCGACCAGTTTATGACCGACCCGAAAACGATGATATTCATCTCAACAGATGCAGGTGGGCTGGGGCTGAACTTGCAGGCCGCGTCGTTCGTGATAAATCTTGACCTTCCGTGGAATCCGGCCAGGATCGAACAGCGTATTGGTCGTGCTCACCGGATAGGTCAGACCAACCCCGTGAACGTGATAAACATCATCGCAGCCAATACAATAGAGCAGCGCGTACTTGACGTGCTTTACCATAAGCAGGAGCTATTCGAGGAGATCCTTGATGTCGAACTGGACCCCGAAACAGGCACTATCCGAGCTGATGTCGAAGTTCCGCAGGAGCGACTCAGACGAATTATCGAGCTACTCCTCGGATGACGCAATAGACGAAGATTTAGAGGAAGAAGAGGAAACAGTGCCGGTCAGCCCGCTCGCCTTGATGAACGAAAACAGTCCTGAGGCGTGGCTGGGGCAATTCCTCCTGATGTTAGAGTTTGGAGGCGTAACGAAATACGGCACTATAGCGGGAGCGAGGCGGGACACTGATCTGCAAGCGCGGTTGATGTCACTTAAGCAGACTGCGGCACACGACACGCCATCTACCATGTTTGACCGCCAGGCAGCCGAGGAAATGAAACGGCATGATTGGGCATCATGGTGGCGCGCTCAGAGCGCACTAGCTATCTACTGTTATTCCGCGCTTTCGCTTTCCATGCTTGGGGACATATCGCATATAGATGACGTTGCAACTATGTACTCCCAGGACGATAATTCGCGTATCCAGCGTGACGCGCACTATGTCCTATGTTATTTGCTCGGGAAGGAATGGCCGGGGTACGAGGTCAAGCCTTCCGACATAGAAGCCCTGCGCCGTGGTCCCTCAAGATAATAGTTCCCGGCAAGATAGCACAGTGCCAACGGAATCTGAGGATGACAACATCCAGTGGTATAATAAGATCAGCTGGAGAAATAGTAGGGTGGCAGTTGCTATGGATATACAATCAACGCGGCAGCTACTGAATAAAGGATCCGTCGTGGCATGCGCCGGTATCCTTCATGGTGTTCAATCTCCTGAGGGAGACCTGATACCGTGCGAGAGGCTTGGACCTGGCATCATTGAAGGGTCCGCGAGTGATGGTAGAATGCTTATCAGGTGGACGACGGCGGGATTCTCCAGCTTACTTGAGCCAGGTGACATTCGAACTCTAGGCTTAGACGCAAGGCTTGTAGTTATCCACAAGTGCGACAAAGACGGGCAGATCAAACTACTTAGGCACAAGGTCGTGACGGGCGTCGGCTTTAGCCACAATTGGACAGTCGAATTGCGTCCCGGCAATGTGATACGTGTACAGAGATGGGATGGACATGCCTGGACGTTCACCAAGAACCCGATATTCATGCGTATCACCACGCCCGCATGGAGTGCGCCGCCGGATGATGACGATGCCGAAGCGCTTACTGCGGCCGAGCTATCCCTGTTTAAGTAGCCACGCCTGCTGACCTGCACGAATCGACTATCACCTTCCGCTTCCCAACTTTGTTCCTTACGGAAGCGTATCACTATGACATGGTGCGCTTACCGTGATATAATGCTGGGGACCGCTGACGCATCTCCTAGCACCAGGTATTGAGTCCGCCGCTTACCTGAGGATAATCCTGCATGACCTTGCCCAATGATGTATTGACTACCTGGCTACCTGTAGCCGTGATGGTGCTGCTTGGTATATTGGGCTTGTTGAGAGGAGCAGGCATGCCGGCAAGCTCGACATCGTCGCGAGGCTGCAGGCGAGCATGAAGGCGCGGCGCAAGGCGGCGTTCGAACAGATCAAGGTGTTGTTCGCAGCGCAGCCGGTGCAGTGGACCGCGGTCAAGGCGCAGCTGATCCTGCTGCGCTACGTCGAGCGGTATCTGGAAGAGTGCGACAGCGCGCTCGACGAGGACTGACCGATGTTG
>JBBRVL010000014.1:0-22476 GCA_038246925.1 Chloroflexia bacterium | reverse complement strand
CTCAACAGATTTATCGAGGTAAACATATCGCACCTGGCGGGCGTGCCTTCGATCATCTATGGGCTGCTGGGCTTGCAGGTGTTCGTGCGCTGGTTCGCTCTGGAACGAAGCGTGCTGGCCGGGTCGCTGACAATGGCCCTGTTGGTGCTGCCTATTATCATCGTGGCGGCGCGCGAGGCGATCAGGGCTATTCCTTCAAGTATTCGAGATGCCTCATATGCCGTGGGCGCGACGCGCTGGCAGACGATCCGGCACCATATTCTGCCGTATGCATTCCCCGGGATCCTAACGGGTAACATACTCGCCGCATCACGCGCAATCGGGGAGACCGCACCCCTCATCACTATAGGCGCGCTAACGTTTGTCCTCTTTATCCCGGACGACCCGATGGACACATTCACCGCCCTCCCTATCGTGATTTTCAACTGGACATCCAAGGCCCAGGCTGAGTTTCACGACCTGGCGGCTGCCGGTATCATCGTGCTGATGGTGGTGCTTCTTACAATGAACTCACTCGCTATATGGCTGCGTTATCGTCTGCGCAAGCGTTTCTAGACATGAAGCACTATTTAATTCACCGCAGAGGCACAGAGAGCGCAGAGGTTTTGATTGTTTGACTTTGACGGTCTTTGTTCATGGGCATGGGGATAATCAATAAGGTGATTGACAGGTCTATTACTCTGAATGGCTCTAATAAAACGAGTCAAGGGAACACGATGCTGAAGACTGAGAACTCTTTACAGACAACCTACCAGGAAGGAGCAGATACCACCAACGCTATTGTTGAGGTGCGCGACCTTAGCCTGTGGTATGGCGCCACCCGTGCGCTGACTGACGTTTCGCTCCGGTTCCCGCGTAACAAGGTAACCGCGCTCATTGGTCCATCGGGTTGCGGGAAAAGCACGCTGCTCAGGTCCATTAATCGTATGAACGACCTTATCAAAGGTGTGCGTATCCAGGGTAGCGTTCTGCTTGAAGAGGACGACATCTACAGGAAGGGCATCGACCCCGTAGAGGTGCGCCGCAGGGTCGGTATGGTCTTCCAGAAGCCAAACCCCTTCCCGCGCTCTATCAAGGAGAATATCCTTTATGGGGCGAAAGTGAACGGCTACAAGGGCAACCACGACGAGCTTGTCGAATGGTCGCTCAAGAAAGCGGCTCTGTGGAACGAAGTCAAAGATAACCTCAATAAAAGCGGATTGGCGCTTTCGGGCGGGCAGCAGCAGAGACTCTGTATCGCCCGCGCAATAGCTTTGCAGCCGGAAGTGCTACTGATGGATGAGCCTGCCTCGGCCCTCGATCCTATTTCGACCCTGAAGATAGAAGACCTGATGGGCGAGCTTGTGGAAGACTATACTATCATCATCGTTACGCACAATATGCAACAGGCGGCACGCGTCTCGGAGTACACAGGCTTCATGCTTTCCGACGAGAAAGTTCGCGGGCAGCTTGTGGAGTTCGGGCGAACTGCCACCATGTTCTCTACTCCCAAAGACAAGCGCACGGAAGACTACATAACGGGTCGCTTTGGATAGCAATTATAAGTTACGAATTACGAATTAGGAATTACGAATTAGCCATCAGCTATCAGCTATCAGCTACAAAGTAAACCAAGAATAACTCTGCATCCTTTGCGCTCTTTGCGTCTTTGCGTTTTATCTGCAATTCGTAATTCAAACAATAAAACACTTGGCCTGAATGCGAAGCAGAACCACTTGGCGCTCTTTGCGTCTTGGCGGTATGAGCGTAGCGAACTCTCGTAATTCGTAATTCGTAATTCGTAATTCGTAATTCCCAAAGGGTAAGGAGACAAATAAATGCCAAGAGACCTGTTCCACCTCGAATTACAAAGAGTGCAGGAAGATATGCTGGTGATGGCAAGCATGGTCAGCAACGCTATCGAGCGGTCTGTAAACTCCCTGAAGCAAAGAGATTTAAGGCTTGCCCAAGAGGTGATAAATGACGACAGCAAGATAAACCAGCAGCGCTTTGGAATAGAGGAAGCCTGCCTGCACCTTATCACGACGCAGCAACCGATTGCTTCCGATCTGCGCACGATAGCGGCTGTGCTCAATATCATCACCGATCTGGAGCGTATGGGGGACCATGCGGAAGGGATCGCCAAGATAAGCATAATTATAGGTGACGAGCCACCCCTGAAGCCGCTGATGGACATTCCGCGCATGGAGGAGGCGGCCCGCGCGATGCTGGCACGGAGCATGGATGCGTTCATGAGCCGGGATGCCGAAAGCGCCCGTCTGATTGCCTCCGAAGACGACGTTATCGACCAGTTGTACGACCAGATTTACCGTGAGCTTCTCACCTTTATGATGGCCGATCCGAGCACCATCAACCGGGCCACGCACCTCCTATGGGTGGCCCACAACCTGGAGCGAATAGCCGACCGCGTGACAAATATCTGCGAGCGTGTGGTCTTCCTCACGACAGGACGGATGGTAGAGTTTGATACGTCAAAGCATTAAGGTGGAAGGGCCAATCATGAATATAACTACTACAGATGTCACACCCTCTTTGCCGCCTTTTCTCTCCGACCTGAAGAGCAGCTATATAGGAAGTCTGATCGCAGTCCATACAGGTCGTGGCACGTACGTTGGGCGGTTACTGGCAATCAGCGCGGCATGCGTCACCCTCGACGCCGACTCGGATGCACTCGACCAGCAGGTCTATATGCGCATAGATACGCAACGAATCAAGGCTGTCGAACTTTTGCCGAGTTGATATAGCCCGAAAGTCCGAATTGACAAACCGCCGGTTGCTCCCTATACTCGTCTCAACTCCTGACGCTGCAAACGCAGGCGGGGCCGTCCCGCGCACCCCAACTTTATCCCAGAACGCGGTCCCCAGTCAGCCCCTTTAGAGCCTGGTTAGCTCTCAGGCCTTATGCTATCTATGAGGGGCTATAGTATAACTTCTCCTATTTCCCGCAGGCAGGGCATTAAATGCCGGCCCATATCGATTTACAGGCAGATATACCTTTCGTCAACCTCTCTCCCGGCGAGAGTGCCGAGGTTCGCCTTGCGCTAACTAACAGGGGAGATACCGTTGACAGGTTTACCCTCGTAGTTACCGGCATCGAGGCGGGCTGGTATACGCTTTCCAAGCAGGAGATAGCTCTATTCCCCCAGGACACCGAGGAAGCTACGCTCCTGCTTCAACCTCCACCGGTAGGAAGCGCGGCGGGAGTGCGCTCGTTCAGCGTTGTCGCCATCTCGCGGGACAATCCCGAAGAGCGAGCCGAGGTGCAGATCACACTGATACTGGCGGCGACCTCCGGCTTGAAGCTAGACCTGGAGCCGCGCCGCGTTCATGCCCGCCGAGCTATCTTTACCCTCAAGTTACGCAACGAAGGCAACGCGCCTTATCAAGCTGTGCTTGCCTTCACCGACCCCGAAGAAGCGTTACTCTATACCCTGGGTCAGCCCGATGTGGAAAAGCTTGGCGATGAGGAGAGACCAACACCCGGCGAGGACCAGGCGCCTCCTCTCCGTAAAACGACTATTGGCCGTGCTATTGCGAGTAGCGATGGCTACCTCGAACACGAATTAGAGATCCCGCCTTTCAGCAGGGTGGAGATCCCGGTGCTTGTGCGCCCATCGAAGCGTATCTGGACCGGGAAAGAGCGCCAATTGCCCTTTGATATAGGTGTTCACCCGCCCGGCGTTGAGTGGGAACCATATGAAGCGCGCCGCATAGGTGGCATGCTGATCTACCCGCCGGTGTTCGCAATGTGGGCTGGTCTGCCTGCAAATTTGAGGCGCGCTCTTGTCGTGCTATTGCCTCTTTTGCTTTTACTAATGTCGTTCCTCCTGATCCAGACCCTGCGCCCTGGTAGTGTAGTGGAGAGCGATAGCGGCACAGGCAACAGCAGCGGGACCGCCACGGCTGTTGCCAACGCCACAGGTACTGCCGCCGGAGCATCTGCATCTCCCGGTACAGGTACAGGCTCGACTACGGGCGACGGGAAGACGCCAGTCACAGGCCAGGGGATCGGCCAAAACGGGTCTATTCTTACCAATCAAGGAGTGCCCTTCATCAACGGCTTCTGGCTGGTTGTGCCGTCGCCCGATGCTCCACCCCAGGATCAGCCACAGCTTGAGTGGGATGTGACTTCCGCCGAAAAGGTAGATGTCTCCTATGTAATCCTTCCTGTTGATTCCGTAGTGAACGATGGCACGTTCAGCCGGGTAGATTACAGCCTTGTAGCAACAGGCACGTTGCAGGTATCCACGAATACGTTGAGCGTGCTGCTGGTGCGTCCCCCCAACATTCTAATGTTCCGCGATGCCACACCTGCGGGAAGCCCAGGCGGAAGCGCACTTGTCGAGTGGAGCGTGCAAGGTGGGCGATCTGTGACCCTCAACGACCTTCCCGCAGGGCTGGATGGCTCCGGTCGGGGGCAGGGGACCGTAACCACGCCCGGCACTCATACGCACATATTGTGTGCTTCTAATCCGGCGGGTAGGGTCTGCCGCTCGGTCAGAATTACAGTCGCGGCTGGACCGACTGCTACGCCTGCCCTTGCAAGGCCCTCCTCCACACCTACACGCGCACCGACCTTTACGCCTACGTCCAGATCAGCCGCGACAGTTACACGCACACGCACACGTACACCTGTACGCACGGCCACGCGAGCACCTGGCACGAACAGCCCGACTGTTGCGGCCACCCAAACTAGAACAAGCATATCTACTGCCACGGCTCCCGTATCAGCTACTACTCAGCGTACATATACCCCCACCAACACGCAGACGATAACACCCACTTCAACCACCACTTTAACCACCACAGGCACATCAACCCGCACTGTTTCGGCAACGCAGACAAGGACGCCCACCGGTACCTATACGGTTACAGCCACGGCTTCTCCTACCCAGCCGTGCGTGTCGCTTAACTATACGGTGGGGCAGACCCAGGGCAGAGTGTCTCCGGGTACCATAGACATAGGCAACCACTGCGATAATTGCACGAGTAGTATCACGTTGCCGTTCCCCGTGCGGCTCTATGACCGCACATTCACCACCGCCAATGTAAGCTCCAACGGCACGCTCCAATTCACTAGCAACAACCTCGCCGAGCCGGGTAGCTGCATGCCAGCTGCTAACTTCACCTATACCATCTTTGCCTATGGTGACGATCTAAGCACCACCAGGGGCGGTATCTACACGTCCACCGAGGGTAGCGCGCCCAACCGTATCTTCAATGTCGAATGGCGCGCCGCGGAACAATCGTTTGGGTGCGAGAACTGTTTCGCCAACTTCGAGGTCAGGCTGTATGAGGGCCAGGGCAGATTTGACTTGGTCTACAACCAGGCAGACGCTGCGGGGCGGTCGGCGCTCGTGGGCGTGCAGAAAGATAGCGCGAGCTACACCCAGTACTCGTGCAACCAGGGGCGCATCTTCCCAGGCCAGCAGCTTGTCTTTATCCTGCCGCCCTGTATCACACCCACTGTTACGCCCTGTGTTATCAGTTACCGGATCGGGCAGTCGGTAGGTTCTACGATAGTTCCCGGCACAACCGACATAGGCAATCATTGCGACAACTGTGGGACCAACGTCCAACTACCGTTCCCATTCACCCTCTACGACCAGAACTTCAATGCAGTATACGCAACTTCCAATGGCGTGCTACAGTTCAACAGCGACAGTGATATAGAGGAAAACGGCTGCCTGCCCGACAACGAATTCAGTTACTCGATCATGCCCTACTGGGATGACTTGCGCACCGACATTACAACCACGTTAGGGAGTGGCATCCTTACCTCTGTGACTGGGCAGCGGCCTAATCGCACCTTCAACATCGAGTGGCGCGCCTGCCGTTATTATCAGGGAGCAACCTGTACAGGCCATGCCAACTTCGAAGTGCGCTTGTACGAGCAGTCGAGTAGGTTCGAGATCATATACGGCAGTGTGCCTAACGGTGGAGACCGGGCGGCGGTAGGAGTGCAAAGAGACCCGAACAATGGCTACACACAGTTCTCCTGCAACCAGAACGTCCTCACGCCGCGTCTTAAGCTCGACTTCACGCTGGTACAATGCGGCGTTTCAGGCGTCTCTCCGCCTGTCAGTCCGTAACATGATCTGCTCGGTATATATGCGTGATCCTAGCATAGCTTCATAAAGCACGATTGTGTGTACCAGTAAAGAAAAAAGGTGCCCCGGCTTTTGCCAGGACACTTTGGAGCGGGTGATCGGATTCAAACCGACGACATCAACCTTCTCACGGAGCGGCAGGAGGGATTCGAACCCTCGACATTCTGCTTGGGAAGCAGACATTCTACCCCTGAACTACTGCCGCGTCTGGAACCAATACTTCGTAATTACGTGCCCATAAGATACCTAGCTCCTGGTTATTAGCTGGCGGGTCTACCCGGAGGTAGACCTTGTTCGCACCAACTGAGCGCACCGGTACCAGATAAACGCTGTTGGTGTTGGGGCAGTAAGCGGCGAACAGGTCTGCCCGCCCTTCATACCCCCGCTGCGCTGAGCCATTCCCAGGCATCGAATATGCGTTGAACACGATGCAACCGTTACGGAGGTGAGCGGTCTTGACTTGCACTCTTAGAAGGAGTTGCCCGTCATCCACTACGAGATCGTAGCCGTGTCCGCTCCCGAAGGGTTGGGAGACGATGTACCCTTGCTCTATGAGTGCCAGCAAAACCTTTGCTTCACTCTTGTTGCCTCTGTTCGACGTGTTCCTCATATTAACTCTCTGGAAGGTCATACTCTGCCGACTGAGTTACACCCGCGTGGCTCGATTATAGCAAATTAGCGGCTGTCTTTTCAAGTGGTCGAGCCGTTAAGATGAACTGAAACACTCTTCCAGGTGGCGCAACGACTCGCGTGTGAGGGATTCGATTTCTCGATGGAAGAGGGAGGAGGCTATGCCTGTAAAGACCTTGCCCAGTGGGCCTCCAACTTTGTAGTCTACTATGATGCTTACGCGAGTAGAGGGTGGATCGGTGCCTAGCCCTTCCAACTCCCAGGCGTTGCGACTCAAGACCGTACCTTCGCTGATACTCACGATGCGGCGGGGAGGCATAAAGGTGATAATGCGGCTCCTCACTTCCATAGGCATACCGTGGAACCTCCCCCGAAGCTCCATCACCGCGCCAAGGCCGCGCTCTATCTCACTAGCCAGTTTTACTGATGTGAATTGCGGCTGGATGCGGCCTATGTTGCGGTAGTCGGCCAGGAAGTCGAATATCTCCTGGGGAGTTGCCCCTGATATAGTTGTGGCGGCAGATGTTGTCGGCATAGTAACGGCCAGCGTGCTTATTATGCCGTTCGACGGCGAGCAAGCATAACTACTGTTAGAATACCGCCCGCCAGGACCATCAAGGCACAGACAAAGAGTGGCACCAGCACGAGGGGGCTGTTCGACCAGGTGAAGGTTTGCCGGTTGCTGGAGGGCTGTGTTGATTGGGGGGCTGCCGGTGCGACCACCTCGTAAGGAAGGGAGTCGCGCCAATGCTCATCAAGCTCATCTACTGTCACGCCGAGGCCTGCTTGTAGAGCTTCGTCGTAAGTGACCCCTTCCCGGAAAGCGGATATAGTACGAGACAGTTTTTGCGGGCCGTAGCGTTTATCCTCTACGACAAAATCAATGACGCTTCCGGCCTGCGCATATGACAGCAGACTCGTCTCTTCGTCCGCGCCGAACGGGCTGGAGAGCGCCTTCAACGGTACGAGGCGGCCTTCCGATGCTGCCTCCCTGAGCACGGCCTCCTCGTCGGGGTAGCGCACTTCCTGGTTGTGGACCGCTATCCCTTCATCGAGCCAGGTAGGGGGCGAATTATATGGGTTGCGCGTCGCCTGGTAGAGCACAAGGTGGCTCAACTCGTGTGGTAAAAGGCGGCTGGTCTCATCTTCCGCTGCTTCGTCATCGGCAATGGCGGCAAGGATGAGGCCGAGATCAGGGAAAGCCTGGGCGCCGACCCACTCCGGGTTAAACTCGAACAGGGCGCTCGCAAGCTCTTCTTGTGTCGCGTATACCCAGATGTCGGCTGGACGGTCTAGACTCGCGCCGATTTCGCGTTCGAGCCTATCGAGTGCCTGTGATGAAGTGTCGAGCAGCCTTTTGCCGAACGGCGAACCGCCCTCTTGAAATCTAACGGCATACCAATGAACAGATACTCCATTCTGAGCATCAGTCAGCGTCTGCCAGCTATAACGCTCGTCGAGCAATTTGAACGTTTTCACAGCCGTGTCGGTAGTCCCACCGGCGGCGTCAAAAAGCGTCCAGTAATATTCTACCTCAACGCCTGGAGGCATATAATGGGTGCTCAAATCGAGGGTCACCTTGATGTCCGTGCCGGGCGCGGGGGTCTTGATCTCAGCTTCCTGCTCGGACGTTATCTGCCTGCCAACCGGCCTGTAGTTGAGGATAGCACGTTTAGCTGCGTATTCTTTCAACCGGAGCACGAAATCGACGGTATTCGGGAACTTGGGATCGGCCTCTTGTACCTCGACTTTCACGTGACTTGCGAGAGGGGCATTGTATGGGCGGACACACGGGTCCGCCCTGTCTGGATGGAGCCATTCAGCACCGGCACCTGTCGGCACGACGAGCAGTATGAGTGTAAACAGGAGTGTCAGTAGACGCTTGTACACGCCCGTTCTGTCTTGCCTGACTGCTCCTGGCTGCGCTATTCTCATGCTCCCAGCTTCCATGTCACTATGCCGTGAATTCATAATTCATAATCGCCCAGAGGGCACCCGAACTCATAATTTACTCTGATGATCCGAGCTTCCATCTCAGGTATGCCTCTACAAAGCCGTCGAGGTCGCCGTCGAGCACCGCGCTGGGGTTGGAGTTTTCGTGGTTGGTGCGGTGGTCTTTTACGAGGTTGTAGGGGTGCAGCACGTAGGAGCGTATCTGGCTGCCCCAGCCTACCGATACGTGCTCACCCCGCAAGCGTGCCTGCTCGGCGGCGCGGCGCTCTTCCTCGATCTCCCAGAGGCGCGCCCGCAAAACGCTGAGGGCTGTGGCGCGGTTCTGCAGCTGACTCCGCTCGTTCTGGCAGGTGACTACGATGCCGGTCGGTATATGTTTGAGCCTCACCGCCGTTGAGGTTTTGTTTACATTCTGCCCGCCCGCGCCGGTTGCCCTGTGGAAATCTTCTTCCAGGTCGTCCGGGTTTATGACTATCTCCCCCTCATCCTCTAGCTCAGGCAGCACTTCGACCAGGGCAAAAGAGGTATGCCTGCGGTGGGAGGCATCAAATGGGGAGAGGCGCACCAGCCTGTGAGCGCCCGCCTCGGGGCGAGCGTAGCCGAAAGCGTTCTTGCCTTTCAGGAGGAAAGTGGCGCTCTTGATTCCCGCTTCGTCACCCTCCATCATATCGAGGATCTCGGTGCCGTAGCCTCGCTGCTCAGCCCATCGGAGGTACATCCGCATGAGCATCTGCGCCCAATCTTGCGCTTCGGTGCCTCCCTCGCGCGCATGAACCGAGATAATGGCATTGCTCGCGTCGTGTGGGCCGCTCAACATCAAGGAAAGCTCGAGCCTGTCAAGCTTGTGCAGAAGTCGGCTTGCGTCCGAGGCGACTTCTGCGATGATCGATTCGTCCCCATCGTCTACCGCAAGCTGGAGTAGTTCTTCAAGGTCCTGGGCGCGCTGAGTGAGGCTGCGCCACTGCTCGATTTCCTCCTGGAGGCCCGTAAGTTGGCGCATCGCTGCCTGGGCTGCGCGCTGGTCGTCCCAGAAGCCGGGCTGCTGCGACTGCTGTGTGAGGCGGGCTATCTCGGCGTCTTTGGACGCTAAGTCAAAGACGCTCCTTGAGGTCGTGGATGCGGGCGCCGAGGCTTTGTACTGCTTCGGTAAGGTTGTCGGTTGAGATGGGGGTGACGGACATTGTTCTACCCTTCGGGGAATTACGAATTACGAATTACGACGGAACCGCCAAGACGCCAAGAGCGCCAAGTAACCGCCAAGTTATTTATTGTTGTTTTAATTAGCAACCTTGAACTTATTAGCTGATAGCTGATAACTGATAACTGATAACTGATAACTAATTCAAAACTCATAATTCATAATTGGTCTGAACGACCAGTATAACATCCCGGCCTATCAGGTTACAATTGTGATGCCGAGGCCGTCGGTGTTCTCGCGGATGATTGGCAGGATGATCGATTCGAGGCGGGGGTTAGTCGCCAGGGTGCGGTTGTATTTTGCGATTACGGAAGCTGCTGTGTCGTCAGGAGAGGGTGCGATAACAGAGCCGTTGCGGATGAGGTTGTCGCTCAGGATGACGCTGCCGGGGCGGGATAACTTTATAGCCCAATCGAGGTAGCCTGGATAGTTTTCTTTGTCGGCGTCTATGAAGAAGAGGTCGAACGGCCCCTCGCCATTGGAAGCGATCTGGGGTAAGAGGTCTAACCCTGCCCCAACACGCACCTCGACCCGGTCGGAAAGTCCCGCCCGCTCGATGTTGGCTCGCGCTACTTCGGCGTGCTTCGGGCTGTATTCAAGGCTAATCAGCCTGCCGCCTTCCGGTAGGGCGCGCGCCAGCCATATAGTGCTGTAGCCGCCGAGAGTACCTATCTCCAGTATCTTCTTAGCACTACTAAGTTTGGCGAGCATATATAGCAACCTCCCCTCATTGGCCGACACGTTGATGGGCGGCAGGCCGTTTTCTTCGCTGCTCCTGAGCGCGGTGTCCAGCGCCTCGTCATTGGCCGAGAAGAGGCCCTCTATGTAGTTATCTACCTCTCGTAAGAGGTTGGGTTGTGAGTTGTCGTTCATCAGGTCTCCTGGTAATTAGGGATCAGGGATCAGGGGTTAGGGGTTAGCATGTTATATCGGGGTAAAGCAGCCCCGACCCCGTATTAAGCAGCACGACTCGTTCCCCCTCCGCGATCCACCCATTAGCGCGCAGTTGTCGTACAGCGGGTAGAAGGGCAGCACCCTCCGGGCAGACCCACAGGCCGTGACGCGCCATCTCACCGATGGCCGCAAGTATCTCGCTGTCATCTACAGCGAGGGTAGTGCCGTTCGTTTCGCGCAGGGCACGCAGCATCAGGCTGCCTGACAGTGGACCCGGTACGCGAAGTCCGGCGGCTATAGTCGAAGCGCCTTCCCAGAAGTCCGTACTGTCGAGACCGTTCTGCCAGGCTTTGACCACCGGCGCGCATCCTGATGATTGTACCACGACCAGCCGAGGGGGTGGAACTGAGGAGTCTACCCAGCCCAACGCGCTCAATTCCTGGAACGCCTTCCACAGCCCCAGCAGCCCGACCCCGCCGCCGGTGGGATACAGGATTACATCTGGAGGCTGCCAGTTTAGCTGCTCTGCTATCTCCAGGCCGAGGGTCTTTTTGCCTTCGAGGCGGTAAGGCTCCTTGAAGGTGCTGGCATCGTACCAACCTTCGGTACGCACACCCTCGGCGACCCATTTCCCGGCGTCGCTGATGAGGCCGTCCACAAGGTGCAGTTGCCCACCATATAGCTCTACTTCCTGCTGAGTTAAGGGCGGCGCATCTTTGGGCATGGCGACCACAACCGGTATGCCTGCTTTCGCCCCATAAGCCGCCCACGCCGCGCCTGCGTTACCGGCCGTAGGAAGGGCAATCGTCTTCGCTCCAAGCTGCCGAGCGCATGACACACCGACCGCTGCTCCCCGCGCCTTGAACGTGCCGGTAGGGTTCAGCCCTTCGTCCTTGAACCACACCTCCGCGCCAAGCTCCCCCGCGAGCCAGTCCACGAGAAACATCGGCGTCAACCCCTCGCCAAGTGTAACCCTATCTTCACGATTGGACACGGGCAGCAGTTCCGAATACCTCCATAGTCCTTCGTTCCATGAGCGTGCTTGCAAGGTATCACGCTTGACCTCATTGGCGAGGCGCGGCAAATCATAACGGGCCAGCAGTATGCCGTTGCATCGGGTACAAAGATGTTGCTCTACATCAGCGGGGTGAGAGCGAAAGCATTGAGAGCATTCGAGGTGGGTCAGGTAGCTTATTTCAAGCCTCACTTAGCACTAATGGGCTAATGTCCTCCCACCCATACGCCAGCTCATCTAACATTGCGTCGCCCATTTCTTCCTGTCTCTCCGACACCTTCTTGCCGCCGAGAGCCTCGTAGAAGCGCCTTGCCCGGTGGTTGTCGGCCATGACCCAGAGGAGCATGGAGGTGTGACCCTGCTGAAGAAGGCTGGAGACCAGGGCTGAAGTGAGTCCACGCCCTATACCTTTACCCTGATGCGCTTCGAGGATGGAGATCGCGTGCAGTTCACCTTTGTAGATAGGATCATCGTAATGATTAGGCCTGAGTATGTTGTGAGCAGTTATGCGACTTGATATATCCCATAACTGAGTTCGAGAGCGAATGGTACATTGATACGTTACTTACCACCTTGAATTGTGTACTGCTCGTAGTACTGGTGGAATACTTGGAGAGTTGATGGTGCATCCGCTGGAACATCAAGACGCCCAAGTAAGTAAGACAGGTGATCAGATTGAGATAAATGGGTAAGATAGAAGCCCTTACAGATGCAGTCAAGAACCTGTCGGTCAAGGAGCGCAGCGAGTTGTGAGTAGAAGTCGGTGATTGTAGTAGATGGGAAGAGCCCCGGAGGAAAGAGATATCCTTTGAGATGATAAGCATACTCCCACATGGCGAATGGGTTATGTAATGGTACCTTAGGCTGTAATAAGATACCGAGATCTTCAGAGAGAGTTACAACCCTTCGGTTTCCGGCGGCTCTGCCTCCGATAACACCAGGATGTACTCGGCCGGTTCGCGTGCCGCCAGTTCGTCTCGTCTGGCGAGTTCCGGCTGACGCTCTTATTCCATCCACGCTATCGGACGCGATCTCTCTCCACCATCGCCAGCAATCTGTCGACCTGAAGGAACGTGTTCGCCAGCGAGCCGCTGTTGTTGATAACAAACTCAACGCAACCGATCTGGTCATATATTCGCGCCATCTCTGAGGAGATCTGAGGCCACCTCTGGGCTCGATGCAACGACGGATCGCTAAGTACCCGACTTTTCAACACAGACGCGTCACAAAATACGAAGATTGGGACCAAGTCATTGTTATAGATCGACGATAGCTCGCTCACCACACTGCAGTCGCCGACGGTCGTAACATGAGATCGTCCTTTCTTCATGGACTTGGTAATCTCATCAAGCTGAGTTCCGAACCACTCTCCGTAGCTCTCAAAGCGCAATATCCCAGTGTCGGGGAAGTCTTCTCGGTCGCAGAATATAAAGTCCTGCGCGTCTTCTTCCGTGTTGAGACTGGGCCGGGTTGTGTACTTCGGCGCAGATTCTGCGCCTGTCTTATCCTTTACATAGCGTAAGATTGTGCTCTTGCCTACGCCCGACGGGCCCATCAACACAAATAGATGAGTCATGCAGTTACCTCCCCTACGTTGTGCAAGCTTCCCGACTACTAGGCCAAAAGGCCGGAAATCGATACCGCCACGTCCCACAGAGCATCTCTCGGATTGCGGACCGCAAACTCAGGATTCAACGTAAAGATGGAAAACTGATCGCATGCGTCCAACATGTCATCAAGACCCTTGCGTGTGTACTTCCCGACTATGCCGACGCACCGCTGCGAAGATGTCTTTGCCACAAAGTAAGGCACTTTCCCCTGCTTTGTCGTATTATCAAGCCTACCTTCCCCAGTAATCGTAATATCTGCGTCACGGATGATAGGCACCAATTGCATTTGCCGCGATAAATACTCTAACGTGTTCAACAGGTCGGCACCTAGAAACGCGTGTAGTGCGGCAGCAAGTCCTCCGCTGCCTGAGGACCGAACTACGGTTGTTACATCTACACCTAAACGCTTCTCAATAAGTGCTGCGAAGTGAAAAAAAGCTGCTTCCACGACTGGGACATCGGCAGACTTCAACCCCTTTTGGCGACCATAGAGCTGTACCTGCCCCATCTTGCCGCAAAGATAGTCGTTCGTATCCACTAGACCTAAAAACGCGACGCGATTCCGCAGAACGTCCAAGCCAGAGTCATCAAAGTCGACTATCTGCCGCAGGTTGTGCAAGCCAGGGCTATCCAGTTCGCCGGAGTTCGAATAAAACTTCACTCCGAGCGCGTGAAGCATTCCGACACCCATATCCATGGTTGCCGAATCGCCCATAGTAACCATCACCTTCTGGGCACCTTTCTGGACAGCATGCTTGATCAGCGCGCCTACTCCATGACTCGACGTCCTGAAGGGGTTCAGTTCGCTAGGCGTGAGCAGTGAGAACCCGATCGCCTGAGAGGATTCAATCACGGCGACGCCATCCTCCAAGAAGCACAAATTCGCTGACACCATCCTGCCCAGTGGATCGCGCACCCGCTGGCTCTCCATCGCGGCGCCGCAGTGTATGTTGAACGCCTCGATTGTACCCCTGCCTCCATCGGCAAGTACCAGCTTCTCAACTGATGCAGATGGCAGCACTTGCTGAACAGCCCTGGCGACAATATCTGTCGCCTCCAATGAAATCAAGGTGCCTTTATACGAACCCAAGGCAACAACGATTCTCATAAACTCATCGATTCTTCCACCGCAGGCAGTTTCGCACCATCTGCCGAGTCTCTCTCGGCAGCTAGTCTTATGTCGACATGGCTAGGATGCACCCTGCCATACTTCAAGAAATTCTGCTCTAACTCGTCAATCACATCTTGTTCAGTTTGTGCGGCTTCGTGTCTGATAAAAAGATTATTGCAGATGAACCCAGTGCGAGGCCCACCGTAGACAATAGACTTTCCCCTCATTCTAATCGGGTATCGTATTACCTTGTTCTTGTTGGGCTCGAAATACATGGTTGTACGCGAGTAATAGTCAGTGCCAGGGTCTATAGAATCGGTTCGGATGTTCACAATCTCATGCAAGGGGCCGTTGCTGATCATCTCAGTGGCGGATCTTACTCTTGATCGAACCTCAAAGGAATCGGACAGGCCAAATCCGACGACTCGTATGTCGTACAGTGTCTGCTCGAACCGCCAGACCCCGAAATAAATGTGGCCGTCAGTTCCTCCCTCAAGTGTATATGTATACGACCAAAGTCCCTCAACATACAAGCGCCCCCAGTAGAGTTTCATTAGAAGTGGGACCGCGCACACGAGTTTGAACGTGAGGTCGATTAGCAGTCTATAGAACTCAAGAGACGTTACAAAGATGAGTAGCGCATCGACGACCGGATTAACGATCGAATGATCTGACACAAAGTGTGCCGCAACCGTCGCATAGATAACGACAATCGTCAGTGCGATTAAATTCAGTCGCCGCGATCGGTCAGTCATAGTTCACCTAGCGAGAAGAAAGGTCAGGAGCGTCTGTCGGAGTGTTCACAGAGGAGCTGAGGGACAACAGCCCTTCCGAACCCACAAACATTCCTCTCAGCCATACGAAGCATCGAGCAGAAGGTCTATCCTTCGAACATTTCTCGTGTCTCCTTAAGTCGCCGCGGATCATTAGCTATTCGTAGCACGCGGAGAGCAACCTCCAGATCTCCGAACCTATCCTGCCCAACCATATCTAGAAACTCGTCGAACGACACCTCGATGAGTTTGATGCGTTCGCCAGCATCGAGCGACTGATCGTGAACTCGTTTGCAATCCTTCGCAATAAACGTGTAAATGGCCCAGTCAAGCTTTGGAAGGAACTGATAGGAGTCCCACAAAATCAGATCTTTGGCCAGCAAGCCGGCTTCTTCGAGTAGTTCTCGCCTTGCCGCCTCCTCAGGGGCCTCACCGTCTTCGAGTCGACCGCCAAGCAAACCAATAACCGCAGCACTCGCACCCGGTTGCTCTTGTTCGACCAATACGAGCTTCCTATCAGTGGTTAGCGGGATCACGTATGCTGTATCCGGTCTCTTCAGCTTTTCAAAAGTTGCCGTGCTGCCATCGAAGAGCCTTTGTTCCCACTGATAGACATCGAAGAGCTTACCTTTGAACACTCGTCGAGCATCAGGGGGGATAGGTTGGCGGGATGGTGGTCTTGGGATAGTCATAGATGGTGTCCTGACGACGGTTATGAGCTTGGCCAGTTATCTTTCAACTGTGCCAAGCTCTGCTTGTACTGCTCATCTGTGATGTCGACTACTTTGGATAGATCAGGCGGCTTCGGCCAAGAAGCATCGACGAATGTCACACCAAATATGTCACGCGAAGTTGAGTATCGTGGCAAAATGTGGAAGTGGACGTGCTTATCAACCATCATCAAAAGGAGATAGTTGATTTTGTCGTACGCAAGAACCTTCCGAAGCACGCCCTCCAAATCAGAGGTTACTTTCGACAGCTCCGCGAACGCATTCGGAGGCACTTCTGGCAATGCCGTGGCTTCAAGCTTGCACACGAGGACCATGCTTCCCGCAGTGACTTGCTCGGGGCGCAAGAGAACTACCCAGTTCTCATACTCGTGCAATAGAGAGTCGGGATAATTAAACTTCATCATAGTCGCGTTGACCATTGATGTCCTCCTGTAGTTAGTACAACTTTTAAGTACGCGCCATGGCCAACTGGCTGTCGCCTACATGGTGCGTCGGGTCGAGCGCGCATATACGGAGACAACTGTCAACCAGGCGAAACGGTTTAGAGTGGCTTTGCAACCAATGCTCTATGTCGAGAAAGAATCCCAACTAATTCAGAGGTCAGTCCACTTATTCGACTATAGCATATCATCAAACCCATTGAGGTTCAAACGCAATAGAGTTATACATTCAAGCTGTCTTGATGTCAATGGACAGCTCGCAGGAACCGAACCTTATATCCAGATAGCCTTATTTTAGATTAGCTCTACGCTACGGCGTTTGTATCGGCGTCGTACCTCAGTGTGAACTCAAAGGGCAAGTTGATGGGTTGCTTTTTCGCTTGAATTGCGTACAGCTTGTTGTCACGGTTGGAGCCACCAGAGACGAAGCCGACTATCTCGCCCGCCTCGTCGGCGACGTAGACAAAGGTCTCAGGCTGCTCGGCGAGAGTTCGCGTCCACAGCCTCTCACGATATTCATAGGAGCGGCTTGCGATGATGTCATCGGGGATCATACCCTTGTACGTGGTGTGCCAGGAGTCTACATGCACGCGGGCGATGCCGAGCGCATCGGCGGGGTTGGCTTCTCGGATTAGCATATTCGGTCTCAAAGCCCGCTCCTATCATAGAAACAGTTCTATCGCCTCACATCTTCGTCGTGTCCTCGGGCCATACTCGTAATTCGTAAGGAGTGGTGAGTGATGGCTCGCTACGCTCATTACTCCTTACGTAATTCAAAACTCAAAACTCATAATTCAAAATTCCGCACCCTCCACTCTGCTCGGCGTGTCGGGTTGCGTAAGATGTCAACCAGTACATAGCCGGTAACAACCCCTGTAACCAGGCCGTAAAAGATGCCTACGGTGAAGACACTGATATAAGTAGTCACCATCGAGATTGCGGCGTTCGCAAATAACCAATACACAGCTTTCTCGGAGCGGCGCTTCAGGACAAGGTACTGTGGAAAGGCCAGTATTAGGCCCAACACCCCACCGAGCAGTATACGTAAGATGATAAGTCCGCATATCGTTGTGTACCGGTTGTCCAGGAAAAGACCTGATAGGGCATCGGCATAGAGAAAGATAATTATTGCGCTCGCAGTTCGACCCAGGATGGTCGCTATGAGCCACTCTATAGCCCCCTGTCTCTTCAAGTATGGCATTAGGACAAGGGCTTGTACGATGCCCATTAGCGCGCCCGCAACTGCTCCACCGGCTGCCACGGAAAGTATATCGAATGCGCCCGGCAACAGAGCGTTCAACAGAATCAACTCTTCCAGGTAGCGGCCCGCGATGGCGCCCAGGGTTGTAGCTGCCACCCACAGAAGCCAGAATAAAAAGCCTGCCTGCTGGTGCGCGACATATTCGTTTCGATCAGCTATATACATAGGCGCATATAATACAACGGCGAAAGCCCATCGGTTGAACTATCAAACGGCGATTATGGTAGATTATGGTATAAGTTTAAGCCTAACAAGTGAACTCAGCAAGGACCGACAGATGTAGATTGGACGGCAAATTCGTCGTGATTTTAGGAGAGTGCGAAAGATCATGAAGTGGAAGCTTATTTCGATTTTAGCAGCTCTTGCGCTACTTGTAGGGGCGGGCATGAGCGAAGCGGGGGCTGTCCGCCCTGTGCAGGTCGCCCTGGCTGCCCCTCCGGCGGTTTACCAATGCGGGTGTGGAGAGTTCTATCCGAGGCCCAACGATGCAATACTGGATGCGGGCGCTGTTTTCACTGGGGAAGTAGTTTCTGTTACCGACCTTTCGCAGGAAGAGGCTGATGCCCTGCGCGGGAAACGGATCGTGTTCAGGGTGATCAGTTCCTGGAAAAGCGCCGCTCGCCCGGAGATAATGGTCGATACGGGTCCCCTTGCGGACGGTTGTGGTCTTGAGTTCCGCCCTGGAGAGATTTGGGTCGTGTATATGGACACGTCTCGCCTTGCCGATAAATGCACTCGCACCAGACCACTGGAAGAGGCAGGAGAAGACCTGGCGCAGCTCGGACGAGGGAATCCTCCGTTGAGTGACGAGCTGGTTGCCCGAGTGAAGCCGGTAGAATCAGTTGAGCGGCTGAGGGGTCTCAACCTATACGGGCGGTTGGGGATTGCTGCGCTCATACTGGCAACTTGCCTGGGAGGTCCGCTCATTTATTACCGTAGAAAGGGGCAGGCTGCCTCAACGGGGTGAAGCATCTGGAAACCCTGTGTATTAAAAATGAGGGGTAGACATCTGTGTCCGCCCCTCATTTTTGCGCCAGTTGTACAGCTATTTAAGGAGGCTCGGTATCTGCGTCGGTATTTTGGCGACCTTCACACCAGCATCCTCTAAAGCGTCGATCTTGCCCTGGGCGGTGCCCGCGCCGCCGGAGATGATAGCCCCGGCGTGGCCCATGCGCCTGCCTGGAGGAGCCGTGCGACCCGCGATGTAGGCTGCCATAGGCTTGGTTACGTACTCTTTGATATAGGCAGCTGCTTTCTCTTCCTCGTCGCCGCCGATCTCGCCTATCATCACTATTTTCTCGGTGGCGGGGTCGTCCTGGAACATTCGGAGGCAATCGATGAAGTTCGTGCCGTTGATCGGGTCGCCGCCGATGCCGACCGCCGTGGTCTGCCCCATGCCTAGATCGGTCAGGCCCCACAAGACTTCGTAGGTGAGGGTGCCTGAGCGCGATACGATGCCGACGTTGCCAGGTGCGCAGATGTAGCCCGGTATGATGCCGACCTTTGCTTCTTCCGGCGTGATCAGGCCGGGGCAATTCGGCCCGATGAGACGGCTGCCACTATTCTTCATGATGTTGTAGACGTTCATCATGTCGAGCACGGGCATATTCTCGGTGATGCAGACGACCAGGGGCACACCTGCTGCCACCGATTCGAGGATGGCGTCCGCACCGCCGGAGGCAGGCACGAATATGAGCGACACATTGGCCCCGGTCTCTTTCACGGCCTCGCTTACCGTGTCGAATATCGGCACGCCTATGTGTGTGGTGCCGCCCTTACCCGGCCTTGTGCCCGCGACCACCTTCGTGCCATAGTCGATCATCTGTTGAGCGTGGAAAGTGCCCTCGCGCCCTGTGATGCCCTGCACCACGATCCTGCTCTCTTTGTTGACTAGTATGCTCATATAAGACCTCTCTTGGATATAGATAGCGCCCGATTATAACATAAGTGGCGAGAGCTTTCAGCTATAGCTATCAGCCGTCAGCTATTGGATTGCCTACGGGTTGCGCTGCGTGAAACGTGAAACGTGATTACGGAACCACCAAGACGCCAAGAGCACCAAGGTTTTCATTATTCTTAGCACGAAACGGGATTTGAGGACAGGTTTTAGTTGTCAATAATTCTCGTTTCACGTTTCTCATCTTACGTAAAGATCAGCTTATAGGATGCGATGATGAGCACAAAGGCCAGTAGGCGGTGGAAAGCGAGACTTGAGAGGCGGCGCGTGCCTAGCTCGGTGCCAATGAGGCTGCCGAGGAGGGCGGCCCCGGCCCACAGGTAGATGTCGCTGGGGAGGAATTGGAGCCTGGTAAGCTGCCCGCCGAGGCCCGCGATGGAGTTTACCAGGATAAAGGTTGCCGATATGCCTGACGCCTGCCGCGATGTTGCCCAGGCAGCAAACAGGAGCAGCGGCGTCAGGAAGATGCCCCCGCCTACGCCCGTAAGGCCAGATAGTAGGCCGATTACCGCGCCACACAGTATCGCTAAAAGAATAGGTGGTGCTTTCGTACCGTCCGCATCCTTGCTCTTGTGCATGACCAGGCGGAAGGCCGCGAAGACAAGTACCACGCCCAATACTTGCTTGTATATTTGGCCGGGCAGTGAGATAGTGCCACCGAGGAATGCAAAAGGGATAGAGCCGAGCGCGAACGGCCAGAAGATACGCCACGAAAAGCCGCCCACACGATAAAATCTGAAAGCGCCTATTGACGCTACCAGGATGTTTAGCACCAGCGCGGTTGGCCGCATCACTTCGGGCGCGAGGCTGAACAGGGCCATCGCCGCCAGGTAGCCTGACGCACCGCCGTGCCCCACAGAGGAGTAGAGAGTGGCGGCTACGAAAATTAAGATCGCAAGCAGAATGAAATCGTCCATACAAAGGAGAAATCAGGCGTCGGAGGGTGCCGTCCTTGGGGCTAAAGGGTTTAGTGCCAGAACCAGGAACAGGAGCGTCAGGACTACAAGCGCCATCGGTACGGCGGTATCCCAACCTGGAGACAGCCCCATATCAGCCAGAGTTGGGCGCATAAGTGGCTCGCGGGTGGCTGTGAGCAGGAAGCGCCAGTGAGCCACGATCTGTGACCACCAGGGTGTGAAAAGCATATGCCATTCGGCTATAGTACCTTCTCGGAAAACACCATGCAAATGAAAGTAGTAGCCCTGGTCGACTAACGTCCCCGGGATTGCCACCAGGAAGCCTATTGCGCCAAGCACCCACCACGCGGACCGAGTAAATCGGGTCAGCGGCAGGGCACCTAAAGGCCAGAGCAGGAGCGGCACAAATGGCAGCACAAGGCGAGGTCCCCAGGCGATATTCCCTTCCCACGAAGACCACATAGCGTGAAAGCTGAAGACTATTGCTGCCTGTACCGCGATCCAAAGGGTCTCGGCCCGCAAACGAGGATTGGCACTGCGCCAGAGAGCGGTCAGACTGAGTGTAGCCAGCAGCACAGGAGGAGCAAAGTAGATGATACCCTTGCCGGGGCTAAACAATAGCCCATACAGTCCGACATGTAGCGGCGTGGTGAAGCCCTCGCTCTCGTAGCCGAAGACCAGGGGATTACCGTAGCGTATAGAGTTGTACATCCCAACCATAATTAGGCCCGGCAACATCCCTGTTAGCATGAGGCTCAACCCTGCCGTTGACCTGCGTATGACATCTGGCAGCCGGATGCTTTTAAGCCCTAATCCCTTGCTGTTGGGGTCTCGGACCAGCACCCAGGCGAGGTAAAGCAGAGTAGTCGGTACGTATATGGCGTTGGCAGGCTTAACCAGCACGGCAAATCCCAGGCAAAGTCCCGCGCCTATTATGGCGAGGTCTGTTGGGCGGGCCTTCTGTGTGGCAACTTCTGGATGCGCTCGAATATTGGTGCTCAAGGCTGTGCCCGACCAGAGTAGCATCATCGCGCTTAAAATGAGCAGGCCGGATAGCGGCTCGGAGAAGGCGAGGCGTGCGTAAGGTATGGCTGGCGTGGCTAGCAAAAATGTGCCCGCCAGAGCCATCGCCATACCAGGGCCATAGCGCCTGCGCGCACCCAGGTAGAGCACCAGAGCGGTTGCCGGGATGACGGCCTGGTTCAGCAGTGACACGCAAAAGCGCCCCAACCGTTCCGCATCTGCCTGTGTGGTTTCTGCCCATACCTGCCCCGCCCAGTAGAGAGGCATAGTTAACTGCGATTGGCCAAGGCCAAAGTGTGACCACAATTGGTTTGAGTGCTGCCAGGGTATTCGGTCAAGCGCCATGCCGAGGGTCACCTGGTACATTGCCTCAGCATCGCCCGTGCTAAACTGCCCCAGGGTAATCAACATCAGGGCGGCCACCAGCGCCAACGTGCCCCATAATGGAGCCTGCCGTGCGAATCGAGTCGTGGGCGGACGGACCACCGTGACGCCTGCGGCCACAAGGCCCAACAACAGGATAGCCGGCGCCGCACGGACTAACCAGATGTCGCCATATGCTAACAGACCTCCCCAGATGCCAAGAACTGCGATGCCTGCCACTGGAGGCACAACATAGTGGCCGGTACGATAGGTGGCCGCTAGCACCAGCACAAGTACCGCAATTAGAAGGGCCGCTTCCGCTCCACGTGCCCGCCAGCCCGCGTCTGGCGCTTCAATCTCCAATTGGGTAAGGGCCACCCCCAGGCTGCGGCTGTCGCCTGGTGGTTTCCAGGGTTCCATGTTAATTGTTAGGATTGGCGTGGTTATCGAGGTATTGGCCGACACAGGCAGCACCCAGATTATGCCCGGT
>JBBRVL010000013.1:0-22540 GCA_038246925.1 Chloroflexia bacterium | reverse complement strand
CGATCTGCGTAAGATTGTGAAGGAAGCTGCTGAGCGGCACGATGAAAACCGTCGCCGCACCATCCTATTTATTGACGAGATACACCGATTCAGCAAGAATCAACAGGACGCCATTCTGCCGTACGTTGAGGACGGCACAGTCACGCTGATAGGCGCAACTACCGAGAATCCATCATTTGAAGTTAACTCGGCTTTGCTTTCCCGTTCGCGTGTTATTGTGCTTCATGCGCTGACCGACGAGCATCTTGGTCAGTTGATAGACAGGGCTATTGCGGATGAACATGGTTTAGGCACACTGAACGTAGGTCTCTCGCCGGAGGCACGCGCCCATCTGCTGGCAATATCAGATGGTGATGCCCGCTCAATGTTGAATACACTTGAGCTTGCCGCTGTATCAACGGGGGCCAACGAGAGCGGCGAGAGGTATGTAGATTTGCCTACCGTGGAAGATGCGGCTCAACAACGATGGCTCCAGTATGACCGTGCGGGAGAGGGCCACTACGACGCCATTTCCGCGCTCCACAAGTCGGTCCGCGACTCCGACCCCGACGGCTCCCTTTACTGGCTCGGACGGATGGTAGAGGCAGGTGAGGACCCACTTTTCATCGCCAGGCGGCTCATACGGATGGCAACTGAAGATATAGGGCTGGCCGACCACAACGCCCTGACGTTATGCATGGCAGCCCAGCAGGCTGTTCACTTTCTTGGCATGCCTGAGGCAAACCTTGCGCTGGCCGAAGCCACGGTCTACCTGGCGCTCGCACCCAAGAGCAATGCGCTCTATACGGCGTACTCCGCCGTGCGTGAAGATGTGGAGCGCACGCGCAATGATCCAGTGCCTATGCATCTGAGAAACGCCCCGACAGGTCTCATGAAGTCGCTCGGCTATGGGAAGGGCTACAAGTACGCGCATGACTTTGAAGACGCCCAGGTAGAGCAAAGCCACCTACCTGACTCGCTTAGAGGCCGTAAATATTATCGCCCGACCGAACGGGGATACGAAGCCCGGCTGAAGCAACGTATGGAAGAATGGGCTCGGCGTCGTAGCGAAAGCGATGGCCGAAACGAGCAGGCGAAGTAACGATGGACATAAAGTGGGTGGCTGCCTTCGGCCTCGGGATTGCTCTACTATTGGCTGGGGCCGCCTTGCTGGTGTACGAAAAGCTCTGGCGTCATCGCTACCGAGGTCCATACTTATCAACCGATATTGCCACCCGCGCTATCGACGAAACCGCCCTGCAACCGAAGGTGCTGGCAAATAACCCTCCAGCACCCATCAGTAGCAGTTGGCATGCAGGCATCGCTCTTGCGAGTCGGTTCAGCAAGAAAAGAGGCATAAAACCGAAACAGGTAAAATCTGTTTTCGCTCGAAAAGCGCTCAGGCTACCTATTTTGCTTGCGGTAACTCTCCTTCTAGTAGGGAGTGGGCTACTGCTGATTACAAAGCGAGCCGAGTCCTCGCCTCCGCCACCCCCAGGAAGTACCGTGATCGGCATCGCGGAACTCGCAGGCGCCCCGCAAAAGAACGATATCACCGCGCATTTTTCTGACTACTTGCTAAAATCCGCGGCAGCATCGGGCGGAAGCAATGTAGTGGTCCGGGAATCGCCGAAGCGCCCTCTAGACAACGAACAAGCGGAGGCCGAGAGAGCACGCTTGCACGCCGAATTTCTGTGGTGGGGTGAAATCGGGCCTGGTGGCGCGCTCACTGCGTCACTAGTCATCGACCCTGCATTCTCAGCGGGACAGGGCCGGTGGCGACGCTTCGCTGACCTTGATATTGGTGCGCTGCTGCTACCTGGGCATTCAGACATAAAATTACCCGCAAGCTCCGGTACTGACCCGCTAGTGCCTATTTCTCTAGCATTAGCACACTTCAAATCGGGCAATCTAGTCGAGGCTAAACGCGCGGCGACCGGGGCACGGGCAACTTTGAACGAGATAAAGGCTACCAGTGGGATCGCCGCTCTGGTTGAGGCGACGATTGCCACGGCATCGGGCGACACGGTGGGTGGCCGGGCCTTATTCGATGCCCTTGAAGGCGTCGGCGAGCTCTCTTCTGAAGGTCTCGTCAACAGGGCAGCAGCGCGATTCTATTCGGGAGATGTATCTGGCGCAATCTCTGATGCGGACCGGGTAATAGCCGACCGTGAAGCTAACGATCTCACTCGCTCGAGAGCATATCTTTTCCGCGCCAGGGCACGACAGGCACAGGGCGAACTCGCCCAGGCAAGCGTCGATCTTGATGAAAGTATGCGCCTCGACCCAACGTATATTCGCGCACGGCTCGACAAGGCCGAACTATTCTACAGGCAGTCCCAGCCAGAAAGCGCGCGGGCCGAGTTAGATATCCTCATAAGGAAAGCGCCCGATGCTGCTCCTGCCTTTCGTCTGCTTGGCCTCGTGAGACTGATGCTGGCTCAACCCCAGGAAGCACTGGACACATTGTCACGCGCCTCGGAAATCTACGAGGGCTGGATCAGCGGCTTTCGGCAGGAGGAGGCCCAAGCCCAGGTAACAGGTGACACAGCAAGGGCGAATGCGGCCACGAATGCCATAGTGCAGCTTAATCGTGAGATGGCAGCCGTCAGACTCTATGAGGGTATGGCATGGGCCGACCTGGCACGCTTGGAGCCGCCTGAGACGTTCCTCGGCGCGGTCTGGCGCAACCTTCGGGGTGAGCCTTCGACGCCTGAGCGCGCCCTTCAAAAAATGGAGGAGGCAAGGCGGCTCGATCCTCAAAGGTCTGATATCACTTTACAGATGGGTCACGTCTATGCCCAAATGGGCAACACGGCTGAAGCTGTCAAAGCACTGGAGGAGGCACAGTCTCTTGACCCGACCGCGCCGGAGCCATACTTTGCCCTGGCATCGCTCTATGAGAAAGCTGGACTTACCCAGGACTCCGTTAAAGTGTTGAACAATCTAATCGCAAATGCGCCACATACATTCCAAGCGTATGAGGAGTTGAACCGGGTGTACGTTGGCTCAGGTGACAACAATTCGGCTGTCGCTACCTTACAGAGTGCTCTGATGATCGAACCGCAGACCGCCGAAGACTTCTTGTGGCGCGGCAAATTTTACCGGGAGTTAGGAGATGATGCTCAAGCGGCAGCAGAGTTAAGATCGGCGACTGCTGACCCGCAGATATGGGAGGCGCACTTGCACCTCGGCCAGATATATGCGAAGTCCGCTCGCGGCCCCGAAGCGCTGGCCGAATTTCAGCGTGTCCTTGAGAGCCAGCCAAACAACCCGGACGCACTCCTGGGCGCAGGGCGGCAACTTGCGCTGGCGGGGCAAACAACGGAGGCCGATAAGTTATTCAGCCGTCTAACAATGCTCTCACCGGGCAATGTGGATGGACATATCGCCTACTTGCAGTTGCTCTTGAGTATGAGAGAGATCGACAAGGCAATAGAGGAAGGACGCCGAGCAATAGGGGCCGACGATAAACGCGCTGATGCGCATTTCTTTTTAGGCGAGGCTCTGGAGGCGAAAAAGCGGTGGGCCGATGCCTCGGAAGCGTACAAAGCGGCCACCGAGCGCGACCCGATGCTGTTTGAAGCGTTTATAAGGTTAGCACGTACATTATTGAACGAGGACAAATATATAGAAAGCATAGAGGCTAGCCAGTCGGCAATCGACTTGCGCGCTACAGACCCACAACCATACAGATGGAAGGCCGAGGCAGAACTTGCGCTGTCAGACGGCGGCGCAGCACTTGCATCCGTCGCTACCGCTCTGCAGTTGCGGCCTGGATATGCCGATGCTCTGGCGGTAGGCTCACGCGCATTCGGTGTAACGGGCGACGATAAGGCTGCGATCGACTACGCGAATCAAGCTATTCAGGCCGAACCACAGAATATCCTGGGCTATCTTGCGCTGGGGGAAGCCCATCGTAATCGAGGCCGTGGAGCGGAGGCAATCACAGCTTTCGAGTCGGCCCTCCAGATTTCACCCACCGATGCCGGGGCGCTGGTAGGAAAGGGACGTGCTGAAAACGCACAGGGACGCCACCAAGAAGCTCTGAAACTCTACAGTGATGCGCTGGAATCGAACCCCTTGTCGGCGGATGCGCATCTATTCGCGGGGCATACCTACGTTGAGGCTGGCCGTTGGGAGGATGGATTCGCGGAGTACCGCAAAGCCGCTGAGATTCGACCGCGCTGGCCTGCCGCGCTCTACTATCTTGGCCGGGCATATCTCCAGCGTAAGGACTTGTCGAATGCTCAGGGTGCTTTTCTGAAGGCCACGCAGTACGCCCCTAATTACGTAGAAGCCTGGTTTTATCTTGGACTGACCAATCGGGAACGTGCGCGGCCAGAGGAGGCAATTAGCGCATTCCACAAAGCAGCCCAACTGAACGGCGGCTATGCGGAGGCATGGCTCTATTTAGGTTTGACCCTCGAAGAAACTGGCGAGCGCACCCAGGCGGCGGAGGCATTCACTCGCGCCCGTGACACTGCGGGCGATCCTGCGGTTAGAGCACAAGCCGAGCAAGGGCTTCTCCGGGTACAATAGACCTGATGCCTCTTGGATCTACGAATACTACACCGGATTCCTCATACAACACCCACGCCAGGGAAGGTCGCGGGCCGAACGTATTCCGGCTCGACCTACTTTCGGTCTCTGTCGCCTGCCTGCTTTTCCTCGCGCTGACCCTCCCACAACTCGACCTGCCCGGTCTATATCCCGATGAGGCATTCGACGTTATCCCAGCGATGCAGCTTCTTCTTGGGCACAAGGTTGAGGTGCTGGATAACGCGGGGCTACACCTATTCGGCCTCGACCTACCGCTTATGTCAAGTAGTGCCTATCAAGGCGTGACCAGCACGTATTTGGCGATACCGTTTTTCGCGCTGGGGGGCATCAACGTTATTTCTCTACGCATGATGACGGTTGTCGTTGGCCTGGTTGCTATCGTGCTTTCCTTCTTTCTGGCTAAGGCATGGTTCGGCGCTTCTACCGCACGGTTGACGGTGTTGCTGCTTGCCGTCTCACCGGCGTGGGTCTTCTGGAGCAGGTTAGGAGTGTACGTAGTTAGTGAGGTGATGCCAATTACCCTGGGCGCGCTACTGGCGTTCACGATATGGGTCCGCGGAAAGCCGTTTGGGTCTCGAAATGTCCCACTTTACCTGGGGACGTTTCTGCTAGGCGTTGGGCTGTCCACAAAGCTGCTATTCCTCTGGGTGATCTCTGCGCTGGTGGTGTGCGCCACACTGCTCTATTGCCGTGCTGTGTGGGATGCGCGCAAAGAGTGGGGCCGTCAGATAACGCAATGGGCAAGAATAGGTCTGCTGGCCGGTCTATCGTTCTGCGTCGGAGCTTCTCCATTTCTTCTTTACAACTTGAAGACACGCGGCACTTATCATCTGCTCCGGGGGAGTGTGTCCAACATTGGGGCGACCACGCACGGAGTCGACAATACCGCCATTGTACGCAACTTGTGGACAGAGGCCGATGCATTCAGGGTGCTACTCGATGGTGGCTATTTTTGGTTCCAGGGGGTTTTGAGCCGTACCTTCTCAAACCCGCTCACTCCGGCCCTCTTTGTTATATCAGCCATTGGGTTGGTCGTGCTGGTCCTCTATCGAAGGGCAAATACCACGAACGCGGCCAACCGTCCCCCTATCACGTCTGCATTCATACTCTCATTTTCCCTCATGACTTCTTTGATACTTGCGCTGTTCAAACCTGTCGGCGTCCTTGCGGATGTCCTGGTAATAGTGGCAATTGCCTCCTCAATACTCGGAGTGGCTAGTGCGGTCACAACAGGGGTGCGCCTCCATAGTCAAACTGCTAGCGCCGGTTGGCTACTGCTGGCGATATGCTCTGTGAGTGGTGCCCTCTGGTGGTTCGGCGGGTCCGGCAGACCGGCCGGCCATGCCCCGGACGCGTTGCTTGGACTCTGGCCTATTGACGCGGCGGGGCTGCTCTTCTGGATTTCCGGCGCGGGCCTCGTCACCCTGCTTGCTCTTGATAAAGCACCGGCACAGCACCAGAGAGCAACAGCCGCCACACTCGGCTTCGTAGGACTCATAGTTGCTCAGAGTATTGTCACCGTCTCCGGCCTCTGGAGCACTCACATCCTGGTGCTGTTGCCGATGCCGCAACTGCTGATAGCGGCTTTCGCGGTCAAGCTGGGAGAGTTCCTCGCGCAAAAAGCAACCTTGCCTACCAGGATAAAGAGTGCGCTTAGAACGTTGCCGGCCTTGCTTATCGTTGGCAGTATCATCTTTTGCGATGTAATGGTTGATTACCTATACCACGCAGACATGAATGTTGGGGGCGGCAGCTCAACTTTCTCGGATGCCATCTACAGGCTTGCAGATTACCTCCAGGTCGAGAAAAAACAGGTTGTGGCGATGGACTGGGGCTTCAGGCGACCACTACAGTTCCTCACCCTCGAAGAGATCGACCCGATAGAGGCATACGGGTTGGAACCGCAGCCCGGCGACCGATTCTACGAGTCGCTCCGTAAGCTCCTGAAGGAGCCTGAGACCCTATATCTGTTTCATACACAACACAACACAGCCTACCCGCGCCGCGACGCATTCATGGCCGAGATAATGGCGGAGGGTAAAACGGTTACTTTGGAGAAGACCTTTTATCAACGAGAGGGATCGCCTGTATACGAAGTCTATTCTGTACGCTAATAATCCTTGACTGTCATATACCCTCGCGCCAACGCCACTCTTGGGCACAACCTAGACGGAAAGCCTATTGACGATAGACAGCAGATGTGTTAATGTAGTCCTATAAACGGCTCGTATTTTTGTATTATGAAGGAGAAAAGATATCACAAGAGATTTCCGTGTAAATGGACGCATCAGGGCGCGCGAAGTGCGACTGATTGGTGAAGGTGGAGCGAATACCTTAATGTTCACGCGTGACGCGATTGCCCTCGCTCAGCAGCAAGGCTTGGACCTCGTAGAGGTCGCTCCGAATGAAGTGCCTCCGGTCTGCAAGTTGATGGACTACGGCAAGGTCCGCTACGACCAGACAAAGAAGGACAGGGATTCACGCAAGCTCCAGAAGCAGGTCGTACTTAAAGAGGTGCGTTTCAGCCCCAAGATCGACGACCATGACATTGAGACAAAATCGAAGATGGTCCGCCGATTCCTCGATGACGGCAACAAGGTTAAGTTAACCGTCAGGTTCAAGGGCCGGGAGATGGCTCACCCGAATCTAGGGCGCGATGTGCTCGACCAGGTCCGCAATATGCTGGGTGACAACCTTGTAGTGGAAGCCATGCCGAAAATGGAAGGCAAGAGCATGACGATGGTCGTGTCATTGAAGCCACCCAAGAATGCCCCGCCGCGCCAGCCTCGACCTGCCGCAACACAGGAAGCAGGCCCTATCGAGTCTTCAACAACCCCTCCCGTGGAAGAAGCTGCGCCTGTGCCCGAGGCCGAGCCGGTTGGAGCTGGTGCAACCGCCGAGCAATAGTCCTTTTAGCGATAAAAATATTATTAGAGAGTGCCTGTCGGCGCTCTCTTTTTGTCAGTGGGCAAACGGAGTATGCAAAGATGAGCCTTGTGGCCGACGCGTAAAAACAGGAAATCGGATAGAGTTGTAACTGACGACAGTAGTTTATTATGCAGGAATAAGGTGATCCAATGATGCTCTTAATGCTCGTAGTAGTGCTGATTACACTTGATGTACTGGCCCTCAAATACGGCGCGGACAGCCGCGATGGATTAGACCGGGACCCGCAGATGCGGGGCCTACTGAGCTAGGACTGTAAGGACGGTAAGGAGACTTTGGGACTTAAGACCTATGTGTCCTACTCCCCTTCGCAACCAAGTGAGCGTAAATCCGTTAGAAAGTAGTACTCTTTTTCAAGCAGAAGTCCCATGCCATTTAGCCCTCTTTACCCATATGAAGACTGGCTCTAAAGAGATAAACTGATTGCACAAAGAGCATGGGCGCTACATCACACTCGAAAGGAGGTCGAATGCTGAAAATTATGCTTGTGCTGCTGGCACTGGTAGCATTTGACTTCTTTGCTGCCTCGAAGCGTCGTACTCGTAAGCCTTAACCATACAAAGCCAGCCAAATGAATATCATGGAAAGGGTCGCTTCGATTGAGGCGACCCTTTCTTTTGGCTTGAGCAGCCTGGCCCGATCTACACCACGATATTTATCAATCGCCCGGCGACGTAATGCACCTTGCTTGGCTCGTTGCCGTTCAGGTACTGCGTCACGCGCTCGCTCTGCATGGCGGCGTTGATAGCTTCGTCTTGCCCTACGTCAGCAGGCAGCTCGACCTTATCTCTCACTTTGCCGTTGACTTGTATAACAACCGTAACAACGTCAGCGGCAGCCAGTTCCTCATTGAACGCGGGCCACGGCTGGTGATGTATGCTACCGTCGCCACCGGAGGCGTGCCATATTTCTTCCGCGATATGAGGGGCCATAGGCGCCAGCAGCAGCAGCAGATTTGTGGCTGCCTCAGAGTATGCGGATGTTTGCGGGCCGTGCGCATTACGATATGCCTGCATAGTGTTCGACAGTTCCATGATCGCGCTGATGGCAGTGTTGAAGTGGAACCGCTCAATGTCAAATGTGACCTTGTTGATCGTCAGGTGCGCCTTACGCAGCAGATCGCGGTCGGACTTCGAGTAATCTCCTACGGCTTGCCCGTGACTGCTGCCCGAACCTATAGTTATCTTCCCCTCGAACAGCCTCCAGACACGGTTCAGAAAGCGGTGAGTGCCCTCTACGCCCCGGTCGCTCCACTCGGCATCTTCATCGGGTGGACCGATAAACAATACAAACAGCCGCGCGGTGTCTGCCCCGTAACGCTCGACCATATCGTCCACAGGCACGACATTGCCTTTGCTCTTGGACATCTTGGCGCCATCTTTAGTGATCATACCCTGGGTGAACAGGCGCATGAAAGGCTCTTGCGCATCTACCCACCCGGCGTCGGCCAGCACCTTCATGAAGAAGCGTGAGTACAGCAGGTGCAATATCGCGTGCTCGACGCCGCCCGTATACTGGTCGACGGGTGTCCAGTAATTAGCCTTTGCCGGGTCGAACGGTGCTGTGTCATTGTGGGGGTCACAGAAGCGCAGGAAGTACCACGATGAGTCGACAAAGGTGTCCAACGTGTCGGTCTCCCGGCGAGCGGGTTTACCGCAGCGCGGGCATGAAGTATTGACAAAGCTCTCCACCCTCAGCAGTGGAGATTGGCCGTCGGGTGTGAACTCGACCTGAGTGGGCAGGATCACTGGCAGTTGCTCAACGGGCACTGGCACCTCGCCGCAATCATCACAGTAGACTATCGGTATCGGCGTGCCCCAGTAGCGCTGCCGCGAGATCAGCCAGTCGCGCAGGCGGTAGCTGGTGGCTCTCTTGCCTTTCCCTTCTGCCTCCAGTAACGCGATAATGGCATCCTTGCTCTCCGTAGTGGGCATGCCGTCCAGCGGGCCTGAATTGACCATCACGCCGGGGCCTGTATACAGAGGGACATCCGAACCTGGCTTATAGATGGGCGCAACAGTGGGATCATCGCTTCCTGATATGACTTCACCTTCGGGCTTTACAACCGTGACAATCGGCAGTCCATATTTGATGGCGAAGGCGTGATCGCGCTCATCACTTCCCGGCACGGCCTGGATTGCACCTGTACCATAAGTCACCAGCACGTAGTCGGCCACCCAGATCGGGATGCGCTGGTTGTTCATCGGGTTGATGGCATAAGCCCCCGTGAATACGCCGGTCTTCTCCTTGTCGGTCGACAGGCGCTCGATATCGGTCCGCATTCGGGCCTGGATGACGTATGCCTCGACCGCTTGCCTCTGCTCATCAATCGTGATTTCAGGCACCAGGGAGTGTTCCGGGGCCAGCACGATGAAAGTCGCGCCGAAGACGGTATCGGGCCGCGTTGTGTAGACTTTTATCTTCTCCTGGTGCCCTTCTACCGCGAACTCCATCTCCGCGCCGGTGGAACGGCCAATCCAGTTGCGCTGCATTGTACGCACACGCTCAGGCCAGCCTTCCAGCAAATCGAGGTCGTTCAGCAGGCGGTCGGCGTATTCGGTGATGCGGAAGAACCACTGCGTCAGGTCTCTCTTGATTACCTCAGCGCCGCAACGCTCGCACTGTCCGTTAACGACCTGCTCGTTCGCCAGTACGGTCTTGTCATTGGGGCACCAGTTGGCCGAGGCCAGCTTACGGTACGCCAGGCCGCGCTCGTACATCAGCAGGAACATCCACTGGGTCCACTTATAGTATTCGGGTTGGTACGATGCTACTTCTCGATCCCAATCGTAAACCATGCCGGTCTTGTACAACTGCTCTTTCATGCGGGCGATATTGTCGGGGGTGCGCACGGTTGGGTGGATGCCTTCTTTGATGGCTGCGCTCTCCGCAGGCAGGCCGAACGCGTCCCAGCCCATCGGGTTGAGCACATTGTAGCCCTGCATGGTGCGGAAGCGTGCAACCAAATCGCCTATCGTGTAGTTGCGCGTGTGGCCCATATGCAAGTCGCCCGATGGGTATGGGAACATAACAAGCGTATAGAACTTCGGCTTCATGGGGTCCTCCTCCACGAAGTACATTTTCGTGTCGTGCCATATCTTCTGCCAGCGCGGCTCGATCTCCTGCGGTCTGTATTTATCGTCCATTGGTTTCTCCTTTAACACAAAAAGACCCTTCGTCCGTAGGGACGAAAGGCTGATGCTTCCGCGGTACCACCCTGATTGGCGCTATGCACCCACTCAAGTGCGCTGTATCGGGCGCTCCCGGCACCGGCTAAAGAAGCGAAGCTCAGTCACCGTGCGGCTCCCCGGCGAGTTCGGCCATCGCGTTCGTGTCCACCGCAGAGCTTGCACCACCCTCTGCTCGCTGTATCTGGACCGGCCTACTACTCCGGATCAATGCCAATATATGCAGTTAGGAGGATTATACGTGTTCGTCAGCTTGGTGTCAATCGGTCTCTAGGCTGAGGTCTTAAGGTAATCCAATGAAAATATGAGAGTTGAATTTCAAGGTACTTTCACAGTGCTTGTGAAGGACTTATGGGTGTAGTATAATTTGCCACTACGTAACGTCCAGCAACCATGCCGCAAATCAACGAATGATGTTACGTCTGGTCCCTTGCAAACTCGTGCCCCCACTCAATTGAAGGTGAGGAAAGAAATAATGGATTTCATTGATCAACTTCAGGCACTATCCAATAAGATTCCCCGGCTGTGTGAGGTGCTCCAAACCGAAGAGGCTACCAAGAATGCATTAGTGATGCCGTTCATCAGTATTCTGGGCTATGACATTTTCGACCCGACTGAGGTTATCCCTGAATTCGTAGCTGATGTCGGGATTAAGAAGGGCGAAAAGGTAGATTATGCCATTACTAAGGATGGAAAGATCATTATGCTGTTTGAGTGCAAGCATTGCGGAGGTGATCTAAACATCCGTCATGCTTCGCAACTGTTTCGCTACTTCTCGGTAACCGACGCTCGCATCGCCGTGCTGACGAACGGCATTGTATATCGCTTCTTCACAGACCTCGAAGCCAAAAACAAGATGGACGAGAAGCCTTTCCTAGAGGTTAGTATGCTGGAGCTAAACGAAGTGGCGGTCGCAGAGCTAAAAAAACTAACTAAGACCACCTTCAACCTTGATGACCTCATGACTACTGCGGGTGAACTAAAGTACACACGGGAGGTTAAGCGCCTGCTTGCTGAACAGCTAGAAAAGCCGTCTGATGATTTCGTCAGGTTCTTTGCCTCAAAAGTGTTCGATGGACCCCTAACCCCGACTCGGCGAGAATATTTCTCTGGTATTACCAAACGAGGCTTCAACCAACTTATCAATGAGCGCATCAATGAACGTCTCAAGTCTGCGATGTCGGGCGCAACTGGGACCGAGAATGCGTCACCACAGGCACTCGCTCCTCAGCTACAAACACCTGCACAGCAGATCGAACCACTCCAAGTCGAGAAGCTGATTCAGACTACCAACGATGAACTGGAAGGTTTCTACGTCATCAAGTCTCTGTTAAGAGACCTAGTCGATCCCAATAGAATAATCCACCGTGATACTCAAAGTTACATGGGAATTCTGCTTGATGACAACAATCGTAAACCGTTAGCGCGATTGTACTTCAACCGTTCGCAGAAGTATCTTGGCCTCTTCAATGAGCAGCGCCAAGAGGAACGAGTACAGATTCAGGGCCTCGACGACATCTATCAGTACGCTGAGAAGCTTCGGCGGGTCTTTTCATTTTATGAACGCGAAGCAAGCTTGTCACAACCGGGCAAACCACAAATGGGAAGCAGTGAAGGAGACGGTAGGCAAGCAACTTAGCAGCCGGGCTTGCCTTCGCGGAAATCTATTAAGACCTTAAACAATTCTGTGCGGTAAAGGCACGCAACTTCATGGCTGGGAAAATATTGACAGGCGTGTATAATAATGACGCAAGCTTGCGAGTTTTCCTACTTAACTAGAGGTTCGCGTTTCTTGCTGATCTTAACTTTGATCCGGAGTCTCTAATGGCTCTAGGTTATTGGTTTTCCAGAGATTGAACCCTGTTCTTGCAAACGTGAAGGAAGCAAGCTAATGCCTGACGATTCGAGCAGAGAGCACGACGACCACAAGAAAGTGGAGCACGTTAGCTCGAGCGATCCCCTGACTACGCTCGAAGGCGCTCAAGGCGTCGCTACCGAAGCCGCATATTCCGGCTCACTACTAGGGGATGCGAAGCTGAACAATCGAGGCAACCAGCCGGTACGTGTTGCCTTGATGCAGCGCATGCAGAGGACACAGGGCAACCAGGCCACGCAGCGTTATTTACAGCGCAGGGCTGCCGGATCAAACACACCAATGCCCGTCCAGCGTCACCCATCAGGTGCAAGCCTCCTTGAGAACAAGGACGAAGCCGTCGCAGAAGGTACGGCACCACCATCAGCGGAGGGTATTCTGAGCCGCCTCGGACGCTTCCTCGGCATCACAGGACGGTCAAGCGGCAGTGGAAGTGGAACAGGCAGTACAGGATCGACCGGTACAGGTGGTTCGGCCCAACAGACTTCAGGCACTTCAGGCACTACCGCGACCACTGGAGCTACGGGGACTACCACGACCGGAGGGACCACGCCTCCTACCACCGACGCCGGTGCGACGACCGACGCCACCCCCACCACGACGACCCCGCCACCTGTTCCCTCATCTCCATTCTTTATGGAGTTATCACGCGCTCAGGAGATCCTGCAAGACCTGTATGGCACTACCCACACAATAGTTCCGGGCAACATGATCGTACTCGACAATAGAGAAGCTATCTGGGAGAAGTATGATGAGGTCAGCCAAGGGCGAAATAATATATACGTAACACCCAACAGACCCTGGGCTGATGGTGATGCGCAGGTAGCTTTCCCCTTTGGTCTCAACGGGTTCGCGGATGCGGGTACCGTCTACATTAATAGAATGACCAGTTCACCCACCACTACCATACATGAAATGCTACACCTCAACACAGCCACTGGGTTCCGTGCGGCAGTCGGTGAGATCGTAAACGAGGGTACCACCCAATTACTCACTGTAAAAGCACTCAGGGCCGCGAACGTAGCCATCCCCGCAACCATTCCGTACCAAGATGAGATGGGCGTGGCGGAAGACCTGGCGGCACTTGTAGGTGAGAGCGTCCTCACCCAAGCTTATTTTGGCGGGGCCGCCAGCTTGATTGCCGCGGTTGATAGTGCGCTCGGTGCAGGCACCTGGGTCAGGTTCAAGGCGCTTGCCGATGCGCGAGATTACGCCGGTGCCTCTGCCGCCATAAGTCGCCCGGTTGGCGATTTCCCTGAGCCAACAGGCGACACACGTATCGCGTAATTGGAGAGGAACAAAGTAATGAACAAAGATCGACACTCTGGCAGCAAACAAAGCAGCGGCCAGGACGAGCAAGAGGACCTGGTACATCTGGTGCGCAAGTTAAGTGACGCCGCATTCGAGCTTGCACAGCAGGCTTATGCAGGCAAGGGCGAAGAGGCCGCCAGAGAAGCAAAAGCTCAGGAGATGAATAGCTTCTTGAACGAACTGGTGCCTCTTATACAACAATCACCAACTGACGACCAGGCCACGCTGGAGCAAACCTGGACCGACGCGCGCCTCGACGTAGGTTACGTCCTATCAAAGGGCGAGCTGTCAACAAGCACCCGCTTGCACCACTACATCAATAACACAAAGTAGCTGCTCCCCCGCTAGCATACATGGGAACTCGAAGCCCAAGCCCGTACGTGAGCTTCACACCAGAGGCTAGGCAGGGCTGTCAGGGGTGGCGGGCACGCCGCTTGGCATTCCAACCTTCTCATAGACATTGCTGAGCGCCAACTTGCAGTCGATGGAGGCCAGGTGAAGGACGCCATCGAGACCGCTGACCTCAGTTAGTATCCACTGGTCGCCACCACTCTGGCGGGTGTAATGCTCCAGACGGACCTTGTCCTGCGAGACGAGTAAATAATCGGTAAGCGAGGCCAGTCTGCGGTAGTGGGCGAACTTCTCCCCTCGGTCGTAGGCTTCTGTGGAAGGTGAAAGCACCTCGACTATGACTGTGGGATTGAGCAGTGTGTCCTCAGCCTCGAAACGTGGTTCATCACAGACGGCAACAACGTCAGGGTACGTGTACATGCCGGTAGGGCTGACCTGGACCCGCATGTCGCTCACATAGACTTCACAGGGCCTTCCTCTGAGTTGCGAGCTTATGTCTCGAAAGACATTACCTGCTATCAGGTTGTGCCCCCGGCTGGCGCCGGACATTGCGTATATCTGGCCGTTAATGTACTCGCTCTTGTACTCAGCAGCGCGCTCCAAAGCAAGGTATTCCTGTGGAGTGTAATAGTCTTTAGCTACAGACGTCATGGCTTCTCCAAGCACACTTGATACTTAACTGACAAAACGGCAGTTCCATAAACCAGGAATGCCGCTCATCGTACTTATTTGGTGGAGATGTGGGGACTCGAACCCCAGACCCTCACACTGCCAGTGTGATGCTCTCCCAACTGAGCTACATCCCCGTGCAGCAGTTATTATAAGGCATGAGTATGGCTGCGTCAAGGCTATTTAGAGAGGCGGCGGACGGTGCGCTTATCGTGGCCGATTTGGACTGCCCGCAGCCAGGCGTTATAATTGCCCCATGCACGTAGGCATCAATGCGCACCTCTTGGCTTTCACGCCCGATTACAGGCAGGCAGGGCTTAGCCGCTATATATATGAAATCGTCACCCGACTGCCACGCTGTGCTGCGCGCTCGGGCTTCACGGCATTCACGGGAAATACGCCCGTGTCGAAAGAGTTTACCGCAAGCAAGCCTCCCAACCTGAGAATAACCAGGAGTCGCTTTCCAACGGAGAGGGCACCCGTCCGCATCGCATGGGAGCAGGCAATCTTGCCCTTTGCTTCGTCACGCGCTAACCTGGACCTCCTTCATTGTCCGGTGAACGTGCGCCCATTCGTCAGCACGTGTCCTGTGGTCATTACGGTACACGACCTGATCTTCCTGCGTTACCCCGAAGCTTTTCACCCGGCGAAGCGAGCCTACTTGAAGTACATGACCGGCTGGTCGGCCAGGCACGCGGCGCACGTTATCGCCGTCTCGGAGCAAACCCGAAGTGATGTAATAGAGCTACTTCGCGTCAGGCCGGAACGAGTTACCACCGTCCACAACGGGGTCGGGTCCCAATTCGTGCCTCAGTCAGAGGAGCAGCGAGTGGCGTTCGCCAGGGACAAGGGGCTGACCCGACGAACGGTTCTCTATGTCGGCACACTAGAGCCGAGGAAAAACATTACCATGCTCCTGGAGGCGTTCAGCAAGCTGGCATCCGACCCTGACTATGACGATACATGCCTGGTGATAGGCGGTAGCAAAGGGTGGTACTATGACGAGGTTTTCGCCACTGCCGAGCGGCTCGGTCTCATGGCGTCGGGACGTGTGCGCTTTCTCGGTAGGGTGCCTGATGAGGAGCTTCCCCTGTGGTATAATGTTGCCAACGTGTTCGTTTTTCCCTCGATGTATGAAGGCTTCGGACTGCCGCCTCTCGAGGCGATGGCATGCGGCACTCCGGTCATCACCTCCGATACTTCGTCCTTGCCGGAGGTCGTGGGCGACGCTGGTATCATGTTACCGCCCGATGAGCCTGCTGCGTGGACAGCGGCTATGCATACGGTGCTCGACAACCCTGCTATTGCTGATGAGCTTGGCGCAAAGGCTCTGGAGAGGTCAAAGCAGTTTAGCTGGGACCGCGCTGCTCGCGAGACGCTGGCCGTCTATCGTCTCGTTCTGGAGAAGGAGAAGCAGGGCGGACCTAAGGCTCGCTCCCGTATATCTCGTTTGATAAGAAAGTGAAGATCGCCGCCGATCTGGACATAGTTAGTCATGGTGTCGAGCAGACCCGCAGGCTAGGCGCACACCTCGGCCGGCTCCTCGGTCCGGGCGATGTCATCTTGCTTGAGGGGGATTTCGGCTCGGGCAAGACGACATTCACACAGGGTATCGCAAAGGGTCTCGGCATCGACAGTCGCTACGTCAACTCGCCGACGTTTACGCTGATAAACGAGTACAAAGATGGTAATTTGCGGCTACAACACATCGACCTCTACAGGCTGGAAGGTGACGAGCAGCTTGAGACACTGGGTCTCGAAGAGTATTTTGAAGGTGATGGTGTGACTGTGGTTGAATGGCCGAGCGGCGCTGCCCGTTGGCTCCCGTCTGAGCAGCTCACAATAAAGCTTTCTTACATCAATGATACGAAGCGTACTCTACGGTTTTACGCACTCGGCGACCGCTATACACAGCTGATGGAAGACCTTAAACAAAGTGCGTATGGCCTGCACTCATAATGAAAGTTCCAACCCACTCCACAACGCTGATCCTGGCGCTCGATACCTCAACAGAGATGGCAAGTATTGCGCTTTATGGGCCTGTCGAGGGTGTGGTAGCCGAACAGACATGGCGCTCAGGCCGAGAGCAGACTACCCAGCTGCTACCCACGCTGGAAAAGCTTATGGCCCTTGTCGGTGCCACCACGAACGATATTGGAGGGATTGCCGTGGCAACGGGGCCCGGCTCGTTCAGCGGGGTGAGGATCGGTCTAAGCAATGCGAAAAGCATGGCCTACGCCTTGCAAGTCCCCGTGTGGGGAGTGCCAACCCTCGATGCGCTGGCGTACCAGCAGGTAGCAGTTACGGCGGCGAGGGTATGCGCTGTGATAAAGATGGGACGCGGCAGACTTGCATGGGCGCTCTACCATACAAAGGGCACGCGGTGGCAGCGACTCTCGCCCTACGGAAGTGGAACTCCGCAAGAGATGGCCTTAAGTGTAGCCTCCCAGGAGGCCAACACTGGGATCCTTTTTTGTGGAGAGATAGACACTGATACAGCAGGAGCAATAACCGAGTCTCTAGGTGGACAAGCCTCTATAGCCCCGGCAGCGGCAGGCGCGCGACGAGCCGGATACCTGGCCGAGCTGGCATTGCAAAGAGCCAGCCGAGGCGAGTCCGACGATCCGAAGACCCTGCAGGCAGTTTACCTGCAACCCACATAAACGATTACACTAGACTAGACTAGACCAGTCATATCCAACTCAGGTTCGCAAAGTCACTCATCGCTCATCGCTCATCGCTAATTACTAACACTTTGCCTTATATTCTTGAAAACATGCAACATAATGACATCACAGAGGTCGCTGAAATCGAGCGGCTTTGTTTCACCATGCCCTGGCCTACCTCCGCCTACAGACGAGAACTCAAGACCCCCGAAACAAATCGGTACATTGTGGCGCGCTTTGTTGAGCCTTCGCTACTCGCCGCTGAACCTTTAGCGCCGGACAACCTCACCTCACGTACCCACTCGCTGCTGGGGATGAGCAAGAACGGAGTTACATCAGATGCGCCAAACCAGGGAAGCCGTTCGCTCTTGACTACCCTGTTGCCGTGGCTTCGCAAGAACGGCAACGGCCACGACGAAGCCCAGATTGCTCCAAAATTACCTATAGTTGGCTACGCCGGACTCTGGCTTATGGTAGACGAAGCACACGTGACGACCATTGGTGTCAACCCTGAATACCGGGGTCAGGGCGTTGGAGAGCTGCTCTTCCTCGGCCTGGTAGACATCTCGCGTGAGATGAAGGCTCATAGAATGACCCTTGAGGTACGAGTATCGAACGCATCCGCACAAGCTTTGTACCGCAAATATGGCCTGGAAGTGGCCGGGATGCGTAAGAGGTATTACAGCGACAACGGCGAAGACGCATACATCATGTGGAGCGAGCCTCTCGATTCTCCACAATTCGAGGAGCGTATCATCAAACTTCGGGAGGAGCTGGCGGCTCGACTTCAGCAAAGTTACCACCAACCCCAGGCCCCGACAAGGCCGGTCGAGAGGGGAAGGCTCCAGTAAGGGCCTTGTAAAAACAATGAACATTCTTGCAATAGAGACCTCCTGTGATGAAACCTCGGTGGCTGTCGTGAGAGACGGCAGGCACATACGCGCCAATATTATTGCCTCCCAGATCGCGCTGCACCGTAAATATGGCGGCGTCGTGCCGGAGCTTGCTTCGCGGCAGCACGTGGTGACGATGATACCTGTGCTGGATGAAGCCCTAGAGCAGGCTGGGACCGACTGGAAAGAAATCGATGCCATAGCCGTTACACGTGGGCCAGGCTTGTCGCCCGCGTTGCTGGTTGGCGTCAATATGGCTAAGGGGCTTGCCTTTGCGCGCCACAAGGCCCTCCTCGGTGTAAATCACATGGAGGGGCATATCTACTCGAATTGGCTTATCCCACAGGGATTAACCAATCAGCCCGAGCCTGCCTTCCCGGTACTTTGCTTGATTGTTTCTGGCGGCCATACGGAACTGGCGCTCATGTCGGGCCACGGGCAGTACAGGCTTCTCGGCAAAACGGTGGATGATGCGGCTGGGGAAGCATTCGACAAAGCCGCGCGTATTCTCGGCCTCGGTTATCCGGGTGGCCCCGCCGTACAAAAGGCCGCGGAGGGCGGAAACGGCTCCAGGTTCAGCCTGCCTAGAGCGCAAATGAAAGGGACCTACGACTTCTCGTTCAGCGGGCTGAAGACTGCGCTCCTCAGAAAAGTGCAGGAATACGGCGTAACAGCCAGTAAGCCCCAACCCTGGCAGACTACTGCACAGTCCGATGCAGCAGCGATTGGCGGGGTTGAACCCGGTCGCGTACAAGCAGCGTTTGAGATGCCATCTGAAGAGACTAAGATCACCGACAAGCTACTTCCATATTTGCAGACCGTCAAGCTATCGAGCTTCACGGCTGACCTCGCCGAGCCTGAAGAGCGGCCTTCCCTCAAACCGACTACGGAGCCTAAGGCCACAGCCCACCAGGAGGAGCGTTTCGAGGCTCTCATGGATAGAGAACTGCCCGTAGCCGACCTGGCAGCCTCGTTTCAGGCTGCGCTCATCGATGTACTGGTCGAGAAAGCGGCAGCCGCCGCTTCGGAGTTTGGAGTGAAAGAGGTTCTGGTTGCGGGCGGTGTGGCGGCCAACTCCTACCTTCGCACCCGCCTAGCCGAGCGACTCTCGGTTCCCTTCCGTTACCCGCCGCTCGTGCTCTGCACAGACAACGCGGCAATGATAGCCGCCGCCGCCTTCTACCGCTATGCCGAGTCGGTCCAGCATGATTTTAGCATGGATATCGATCCGAGTGCGCGCTACGTGTAAGAAGGGTAATAGTTCCAGCCTTGTGGCGCGATGAGTAAAACTAGACAGGCAGCAGTAAACTCTGGCAGTTCATGTCGTCCACGGGTGCGATGCCCATAACATCCAGCACTGTGAGGCTTATATCACATAGACGGCCACCTTCACGCAGTTGCACGCCGCGCAAATCGCTATCGTCCGGGGCCATGAGGATGAACGGCACCGGGTTTAGAGTGTGGAAGGTGTGAGGACCGCCCGTCTCTGGGTCGACCATCAGATCGGCATTACCGTGATCGGCTGTAATCATCATCACCCCACCCACTGCCTCAACTGCTGCGGCAACACGTCCGATGCATTCATCAACCACCTCGACCGCCTGAATAGTCGCCTCCAATTTGCCGCTATGAGCCACCATATCGCAGTTCGCGAAGTTTGCCACTATAAAATCATATTCGCCTGATTTTATACGCCTCTCTAGCTCATCAGTTATCCCGTATGCGCTCATCTCCGGCATCAAGTCATATGTGGCGACTTTTGGAGATGGAACTAGAACGCGGTCCTCACCTGGGAAAGGCTGCTCTGTACGCCCATTGAAGAAAAATGTGACGTGGGCATACTTCTCGGTTTCAGCAATGTGAAATTGGCGTAAACCCAGGTCGCTCAGGACTTTTGCCAGGGGTAATTCCACTTCCATTGCCTGGAACGCTACATGGACGGGAAGCTCAGGTGCGTAACGTGTGAGAGTCACGAAGTAGAGGTCTTGCAGCAAGCGGTCACGGGGGAAGCCTGAGAAGTCAGGGTCGGTAATCGCCTGCGTCAATTCCCTACCTCGGTCACTCCGAAAATTGAAGTAGATTATGGCATCACCGTCCTGAATAGTAGACGGCTGCTCGTCAGGTCCACACACAAGCGACGGTATAATAAACTCATCGGTGATTCCCTCTGCATACGAAGCACGGAAAACTTCCGGTGGATCGTTGAACCTCTCGCCAATGCCGTTGACGACCGCGTCGTAAGCCTTCTCGATCCGCTCCCACCGGTTGTCACGGTCCATTGCGTAGTAGCGGCCTGAAACACTACCCACTTTACCCGTGCCAAGTCCGGCCATCTTCTTCAGAACGTTCTGCATGAACCCGACACCGCTATCAGGCGCAGTATCACGACCGTCAGTGAACGCATGATAGATCACACGTTCAACACCCTTGCGTTTAGCCAGCTCAAGTAAGGCGAACAGGTGCGCCCAATGGCTGTGGACCCCACCCGGCCCCAGAAGTCCTAGCAAATGAAGCGTGCTACCTCTGGGCTGCACGTGTTCACAGGCAGCGACTAGCTCCGGGTTCTCATAGAAGGATCCCTCCTCGATAGCCTTGTCTAACCGTGTTAGCTCCTGGTACACCACGAAGCCCGCGCCCATGTTCTGGTGGCCTACCTCGGAGTTGCCCATCTGCCCGCTGGGGAGGCCGACAGCATGTTCTGATGCGTCAAGGGCTGTGTGAGGATAGTTGTCCCAAAGGCGATCCATGTTGGGCGTCTTGCCGAGAGCGATAGCATTATTTTCGCTACTCGGATTCAGCCCCCAGCCGTCGAGTATCAGAAGCACAACGGGACGTAGTTTCGTTATCATAGTTTTATTTTAGATTTTGGGGTTTACTTATATCCAAAATCCAAAATCCAAAATCCAAAATCCACCTTACGCGTCGCGCCAGCTCTTTTCAGTCTTGTATTCATGCAGGTAGTGCTTACAGGCGTCACATAAAGTAACTTCTGCCTGTCTTCTATAGATGCCTTTACGGGTGCGGTAACGGTATGCATATTTGTAGCGGCCCACATGGTTAGGGCAATACGAAAGGCCGCAACGCTCACAACGGGCGTATAATGGGTTGGGGCAATCATACCAACCGCAAAGTCCTGCTTCATTGTTGCGATGCTCGGCCTCTTCTCGCCGCTCAATCTCAGCGGCTTGAGCCGATTCTTCCCTTGTCTTGCGCTTATACGCGGTGCGGCACAGTCTACAGACCGACGCTTCGATATCGCCATGCTGGTGACAGAAGTGGCGGCCACAGATTATGCACTGGGCCGCCGGTGTTCGGAAACATATAGCGATTGGACTTTCACAACGGAGAGGCATATAGATTCGTTGAGCAGACTACTTGAGTTTTATTCTGACCCGATACCCTAAGTATACACGGGAATGCACACAAGATGCGACTAGCTAACGAATAGTCAGCTTGTGCCCATTCTGGTTTGCGTTAACTCTGTTAGCGCCTACCTGTGCTAAATCATAGTCACGATACAGCTTAGGGAGCATATCCTTGGGCGACCAATCGCGCCAGGAGCCATATTTGCCCTCATATTGACGTACGGTTTCACCGACTTCGTAGAAGAGGATTTGGGCCACACGCAACCCGATTGGGAGTACGGCCATCGCGTGGCTGTGGTTGGAAATCTCCATCGTCCACTTCGAGATATAGCCGACGTCGCCTACCCCCGCGCACTTGCAAACCGACAGGCACGACCTGCCTATGCTCGAACGTGCGCGCATCGAGGTTGTAAAGCCGTTGCGCCCCCCGACTACCTCCTCGGTGTGCGCCAGGATCGTATCGCCGGGGCGTATGCGGATAAAACCGTCATCGGCATAATGTGGGCCTAGCCAGAAGTCGCTGGCATCTTCCTCGTTGGTGAAGTTTACGGTGAGCATATTGTGGTTCGGGATGTAATAGTAAGCCCCAAGTCTCACGTCATACGAGTTAGTTCCCAACTGGCGAGGCTCGAACGGCTCAATAATGATGTCGCCTTGCTCCATTGCCTCCATTATCCGTTTGTCCGAAAGTAGCATTTCCCCTCTCCTCATTTTGGATTTTAGATTTTGGATTTTG
>JBBRVL010000012.1:0-23829 GCA_038246925.1 Chloroflexia bacterium | reverse complement strand
GGGGCACCCCTGGTGGGACGCTGATTCTCTGACCAGACAGGGCACCCACTAGGGGTGCCCCTACCGGCAGGTTTCAGCCAAAGTCTGAACTTACCTATAATGAAAGATATGCATACTCTCAAGCAACCTCTAAGGGCCGTACTGTTCGACCTCGACGGCACTCTCATCGACTCGATTGACCATATTATCGCCTGCTGGCAGGAGACGGTGCGCACCTGCCTGGGGCGCGAGATCACGCGTGATGAGGTGCTGCCTACACTGGGACGCGCCTTGCTGGAATGCTTTGAGGAGATGGCACCCGGTAGGGGTGAGGAGATGCGAGATGTCTACCGCGCCCACCAGAAGACGACCCACGACACGATGGTGGGCCTCTTCCCCGGCACGCGGGAGGCGCTCGACCGGCTGCGCGACGCGGGGCTTACGCTGGGATTGGTTACGTCGAAGGGGCTGCCGGTTGCCTCCGAAGGTCTTAATCTCTTTGGGCTGATGCCATATTTCAGCACGCTTGTTACCTACGAGGACACTACGCGCCACAAACCGAACCCTGATCCGCTGCTGGTGGCGATGGAGCGGCTCGGCGTGCAACCTGCTGACGTAGTTTATATCGGGGATGCAGTGGTAGACATCCAGGCAGGAAAGGCGGCAGGCATGTACACAATTGGCGTCACATGGGGCGCGGGCGACCGTGGGGAACTTATCAAGGCAGAGCCCGATGGCCTGTTTGACAGCATAGAAGAAGTGAGTTCCGCAGTTATTAATTGGGGAGCCATTTACCAGACATGAAAGCTAAATGGGCGAACTTAATATATGTCCTAGGGCTTTTATCCTTTGTTGTCTTAATCACCATCGTTTTATTCATGGCGGATCGGACAGAGCCGCGCTCACCTGATACGGTCAGCATTAGGCAGGCTCAGGATGTGGTGGAAGATTTACGAGGGGAAGCCGAACCTGTGGAAACAAGCTCCATTCCCCTATCCGTGCCAACGGATGAGGTAGCTGCGGACGATGGTATACCAACCCTATCAATCGACCCGGTGGCGACACAAGATGCTATTCTGGGGATAATATATACGCCCACACCGACACATACTCCCGCTCCACCGCCGACAGCTACACCTTTGCCAACGGAGGACCCCGTAATCTTGGCGTGTGTTGCTACCGTCGAAGCATTGCCCGGTTATCCTACCGTTGGACCACATATAAATCCATTTACGGAAGCACAGGAGACCGCCCAGAGCGTAGTATATGCGGAGAGCTATCTATTAACAAACCTGCCAGGAGTAGTCATTGCTACAGGAAAGCAATCCTCAAGCGCAACTCCTACCCTATATCGCTATGATCTGGAAAGTTACCAGGTAGTAGAGGTGGCACTGCCATGTGAAATGAGCTTTCGACATCTGGGTTGGCACTCAAACAGAGTCCAAAAATTATGGCGAGTGGAAGTCAAAGTCAAGGGAAATCTATATCAAGGTGCGATGAGATATGAAACATGTGTTGACGGCACTCCTCTGCCGGGAGGCATGACGTTTGACCACACAGTATTGCGCGAGGGGGCGACTATTTCCTTCGGGTATGGGTTCTGTGATGCAGAGTTTTCAGAAAAGTTGCACTTTAAGAGTGGACCGTAGCCAGACTGAGATAAGCTCATTACACTCGACAACACCTTTCAACGATCAATGAATCTAGATATGGCATTATAAGACTGATGACTCCTTCCCAAACTACAGCCGAATATTCGTCGGGCGGCGTGGTTTACAGGCGCAGCGAGACCGGGTATGAATTCGTGGCCGTGCAGCGTGCGCGTCATGGCGACTGGTCGCTACCGAAAGGACATTTAGAGGCAGGGGAAAGCAGGGAAGAAGCGGCAATACGAGAGGTAAGAGAAGAGGCCGGCATCGAAGCGCGCATCGTGTGCGACTTGCAGGAGGTTGTATACTTCTACAGGCGAGCCAGGGAAGGCCTCACGCGGAAAAGCGTCTACTATTATCTGATGGAAGCAGTGATTGATGAGCTTGGAGGCCCCAACTGGGAGGTATCCGAGGCCCGTTGGGTGCCGATGTCGAAGGCAGATAGCTTGCTCAGCTACGCGAACGATAAGGGGACCATACGGCTTGCAGTGAAAGCACTGGACGAAGGGCCTGTGAGAACGGATTCTTCACTACGTTCAGAATGACAATACTGGCTTGGTTCTCGTTCTTTTGGGCACTCTATTCTTGAGATGAGTTCTAATCCCTAATCCCTAATCCCTAATCCCTAACAAACTATGTTTTACGACAGAGCGAAAATATCGATAAAGGCCGGGAGCGGCGGTAACGGCAGCGCGTCGTTTCGGCGGGAGAAGTACATCCCGAAGGGTGGACCGGACGGTGGGGACGGCGGGCGCGGCGGGAGCGTTTATCTGCGCGTCAATCCCGACCTGAACACCCTGCTCCCTTTCCATTTCAAGCAGCACTTCAAAGCGCAGCACGGCGGCTCGGGAGGCAACCAGCAGAAGCACGGCAATGCGGGGAAGGACCTCTATATCGATGTGCCACGCGGCACTTTCGTTGAGGTGATAGACGAAGACCCTGTGTCGGGCGCGGCCTCCGAGGTGGTGTTGCAAGCGGACCTCCTGCGGCCTGGGCAGTCTATGCTGGTAGCAAGGGGGGGGCGTGGTGGATTGGGAAACATCCACTTCGCAACTTCCATACACCAGGCACCGCGTTTTGCCGAGAAGGGAGAGCCGGGAGAAGAGCGGATGATCCACATGGAGCTGAAGCTCCTGGCGGATGTCGGCATCGTCGGTTATCCGAACGTGGGAAAGTCTACTCTTCTTTCCACGGTGAGCGCCGCCCGGCCAAAGATAGGCAACTATCCGTTCACCACATTGGCCCCGACGATGGGCGTGGTTGATGTTGATGGCGATACATTTGTCATGCTCGACATCCCCGGCCTGATCGAGGGTGCGAGCGGCGGGGCGGGCCTCGGCCTGGAGTTCCTGCGGCATGTAGAGCGGACGCGCTTGCTGGTGCACCTACTGGATGGCTCGGCGGGCCTGTGGAAAGAGCAGGATGATAGACCCCCCGAAGAGGGAAGCGGCAGTGGCAGTAGCAGTGGCGCTCACCCTTCGCAAACGACCGACCCGATAGCCGACTTCAAGCGCATCAACTTAGAGCTAGAGCAGTATGACGAGGACCTTGCCAGGCGCCCGCAGATCGTCGCTATAAACAAGATTGATCTGCAAGAAGTGCGCGACCGCCTGCCCGCGCTTACAGCAGAGCTGAAGAAGATGGGTTACGATGCGTATCCTATCTCGGCGGCGACGGGAACAGGCGTGAAAGAGCTTCTGAGGGGAGTGGCGGCCAGGCTCCGCGAGATGCCGAGGCCCGATTGGGGAGAGGACGCCGAGACGACAGAGGAAGAAGAAGTGGTTGTCCAGCCGCTGCATATGGCGACCGAAAGCAGGCATTTCGAGGTGAGTCAGGAAGAGAAAGGCCGCTTCCGAGTGCGAGGCCAGCGTATCGAACGGCTTGCGGTCACCACCGACATGGGCAACCCTTTCGCGTTGGAGCGTCTCGATAAAGAAATGGAGAAGCTGGGGGTGACCAAAGCGTTGCGTAGCGCGGGGGTTGAGCCGGGTGATACGGTGGCGATTGGGCGTATCGAGCTGGAATGGAGCCTCGACACCTGGGAGCAGTTCCATAAGACGCCATCGAGGCGTAAGCGCGGGGGACCGGGTAAGCAGAAAAGCTAGGGGCCGGGGACCAGTGGTCAGGGATTAGGGACCAGGGACCAGTGTCTGGTAGGTCAGGTTGACGTGGGGCGCGCTTTGTTGATATTATCACGATAGCGCGCCAACGGGTACAGCGTTGTGGCTGCCTGGGAAGCATAATCTCCTTTCTACCTCAAGCTCTATGAGCAATGGGGAACTCGGTTTGTAACCGGGTGTAACAACCAACAACTAACAACTAGCTCCTGAAGGCTGGCTACCAAAGGATACGGCTTGTGACTATCCTGCCGTCCGGCACGGTCACTTTCCTCTTTACCGATATAGAGGGGAGTACGAGGCTGTGGGACCAATACCCACAGGCGATGAAGGCTGCCCTCAGTACGCACGATACCCTCTTACGTGAGGCGATAGAAGCGAACGGCGGCTATGTCTTCAAGACGCTGGGCGACGGCTTCTGCGCTGCTTTCTCCTCCACACCGGACGCTCTCAGGGCCGCTCTGGCCGGACAGCGCGCGCTCAACGCCTATGACTGGGAAGGAGCAGGGGTCGGCGAGGGTGCGATCCGGACGCGGATAGCCGTGCATACAGGTCATGCCGAGGAAGCGGGAGGCGACTACTTTGGGCCGAGCGTAAATCGTGTGGCGCGTCTTTTGGCGGCGGGGCATGGGGGGCAGGTGCTCATCTCGATGTCGGCCAGGCAATGGCTTCACGAGCCTCTGCCCCCCGGAACCAGCCTGCGAGACATGGGCCAGCGCCGCCTGAAAGACCTGGTACAACCTGAGCGCGTCTTCCAGGTTATCACCGACGATTTGCCCACAGAGTTCCCTCCGCTCAGATCGCTCGATGCGCGACCTAACAACCTTCCTTTGCAGCCGACCGCACTGATTGGCCGCGAGGCTGAGCTAGAGGCGGTACACAGCCTGGTACGAAGCTCTGCGGCACGCCTGATTACTTTCACCGGACCTGGGGGCGTGGGCAAGACACGGCTGGCGCTCCAGGCAGCGGCAGATATGCTCGACGATTACGAACATGGCGTCTACTTCGTAGAGTTGTCGACCACCAGCGACCCTAACCTGGTAATTTCTACGGTTGCCCAGAGCCTCGGCGTGCGAGAGACGGGTGGGCAGCAGTTGCTTGAAAGCCTGAAGGCTTACTTGAAGGAGAAGCAGATATTATTGTTGCTCGATAACTTCGAGCATGTGGTGACTGCCGCGCCGTTGATAGCAGACTTGCTGTCTGTGGCCCCGCGCCTGACGGTGCTCGTTACAAGCCGCGAAGTATTGAACTTGCGAGGCGAGCGCGAATTCCCGGTGCCGCCGTTAGCATTACCTGATAGAGAGCATCTCCCTCTATTCAATGAGATGCTTGGGTACGCGGCGGTGCGGCTTTTCGTGGCGAGTGCCCAGGCTGTGAGAGCCTCTTTTGCGCTCACTGACGAAAATGCTCATGCGGTGGTGGAGATTTGCCACAGGCTGGATGGATTGCCCCTTGCCATCGAGCTTGCCGCCTCTCAGATCAGGCTGCTATCACCTCAGATGATGCTATCACGCATGGGACCTGGGACCGATCTGCTGACAAGGGGGACACGTGACGCGCCGGAGCGCCAGCAAACGCTTCGCAATGTCATCGACTGGAGCTACAACTTGCTGAACGACGGGGAGCAGGTCTTGCTCCGGCGTCTATCCGTTTTCGCGGGCGGTTGTACGGTGGCGGCAGCGGAGGCGATTTGCGGAGCGCGCACCCTGGAAATAGAGCCGGGCATAAATGGCCGTTCGGACAACGTTGGTTATGTCCCGCGCCCGGTCCATCTAGCTGACGTGCTGGACGGTATCCTCTCGTTGATGGGCAAGAGTCTGCTCCGGCAGGTCGAGGCAGAGGACACCGACCCAGGCTTCAGGATGCTGCAGACGATCCGCGAGTACGCAGAGGACCGTCTGGCCGAGAGCGGGGAAGCAGAGGCAGTCCGTCGTAAGCACGCGAACTACTATCTAGCACTTGCCGAGCAGTCTGAGCCGAATCTGCAAGGCCCTGAGCAGAAGGTATGGCTAGATCGCCTGGAAGCTGCCCACGATAACTTCCGAGCGGCGCTCACCTGGAGCAAAGATACGGACCCTGAGACCGCATTGCGAGTGGGTGGGGCACTCTACCAATTCTGGTACGTTCGCGGCTACTTGACCGAGGGACGCCGCTGGCTTGAAGCGATGATAAAGAGTGATAGCGCGCTTCCGGCAGCAATGATTGCAAAAGCGAGATATGGTGTGATCTCACTGGCAATCGACCAGAGTGACTTCGACCATGCGCTGGCGCTTTTGGACGATAACCTTGCCTTTTACCGCGAGAGTGGGGATAAGATTGGGATCGCCAACGCACTTAACACCAAAGGCGTCCTGGCTAGCTATACGGGCGATTACGAAGAGGCAAAGGCGGCCTTCAGCGAGGGTCTACGCCTGCGGCGTGAGCTTGATCTAAAACATGATATCGCAGGTTCGTTGAATAACCTGGCTCATATCGCTCTTCTACAGGACGATTACCTGCCAGCGCAGTCTCTATTGGAAGAAAGTCTGAGTCTATTTAGAGAGACCGGAAATAAGCGGAGTGCCTCAATCGCGTTGAACAATCTCGGCCACGTTGCCCGTAACCTTGGCGATTATGAGACAGCACGATCTCGCTTCAAAGAGAGCCTCGCAATAAAGGAAGAACTTGGCGACAAAGTAGGCATGGCCAGTTCATTGAGCGGTCTTGGGGAGGTAGCCCGAAAAGAGGGGAACCACCTGGAGGCCCGCGCATTTTATGTGAAGAGCCTTGAGCTTTGTAGCTTAACGGGGGATAAGCAGATGGCTGCCGCGTGTCTCACTGGACTGGCGGATATAGCTCGCCAAGAGGCGAGACCGTCTGAGGCCGCCCGGCTACTAGGTTGGGTTGAAGAAATGCTAGATGCGACTGGTGCGACTCTAAACGTTATCAGTCGCACTGAGTACACAAAGGTTATTGAGTCTACAAAGGCCCAGCTAGATGCCCATTCCTGGGAGAAGGCTATATCCGAGGGGCGCAAGCTGGGCCTTGAGCAAGCAATAGCATACGCAACCAGGGTCAACTCCGACCATGCTCACGTATAAAATATCTGCCTAGGACCTCATGAAGGCCTCTTTAGGAAACCCCGATCTGGATCTGGAACTGGATCTGGAAGGAGAGTCCCTAGGGTAAGGAAATTAGGGATTGATCGACCTATACTCAGCAAATTAATAGGAAGTTCAGAGCCTCCAAACCAGATGAAGTCACGAAATTCGCCGGGACCATTAATCACCAAGTTGCCGATGTTTGCATCAGTTTCGGTCCACGTTGTATTTTGGGGGTGAGTCAAGTTTACACCCTGAGTATCCACACTCCTATACCTTGTCATCCCTCCAGAGTTGGATCCCAATAGTTGCCCGCCTAACCGAAACCGAGGAAAAGGATTTATTAACCTATATGAGGAGCTATCGGCCGTCTGATTAACAATTGGCACAAAGTTCAGGGTTCCCGATAGGGTCGTAACTGCGTAGCCATCACCATTGGGTGTAGTAACGGAACCATACTGCACCGCAGTCGTGAAATCCATTGAAGTTACCCAATTAGCATCGGGTATTGTACCAAACTCTGCTAGGTTTGGGTCGCTTGCCTTTCCTCTGAAGATTAGCTCGAGTCGTCCCCTCTGCTTTGGGGTGAGACCAGGGTCGAAGTAAAGTCGAGCATGACCTCCTGCTCCAAAGACGGCTTCGCCTGCTGTCCACTTGCCGGCGAATACCACTGTGGTATCGATTACGTCTATATGTACTTCAGGCTTTCCGTCCATTCCCGCACAGTGTTCACCAGTACCAATGAGAGCCTTTTTGATGTTAAAGGCGATTACCACTCTATGTTCCACATCATCGTTCAAGAACAGGTTATAAGGCTGAGCTTGGGCGTCGTACGCCATATAGTATGTTCCTGTCATCACGTGCCATGACATTGTTTTCTCCTTTCAACTGCTTCCTCTGGTGTGTACACAAATAGAGCGGCTGGCATAAAGTGCCACCCCCCTTTCGGCCCTAGAGTTGGGTGCGCGAATACTCTACCCTATTATAGGCAGATAGAATACGCCTCTCTTTTGGTCACCCTTGCTGTGGGGCGATTGTCCCTAGCTTCAGGGTGCGGACCAACTGCTGCATATCGTAGCACAGTTAACACCCACTGTCAATACTATTGTAAAATAATTGACAGTAGAGCACGACTTATTGGGCCGTGCTCTACAAAACGGGCGGTGTAATCTCATTAGAGTGCCTAACAAAACCTAATCTGCCGTAGGGGCATGATGTATCATGCCCTGTTCGTGAGCCGTAAAGACTGGTAAAGATACAGGGCATGGCGTGCCATGCCCCTACGAATAGCCGTTTTGTTTGCCGACCTGTTAGTTTTGTTAGGCGCTCTAAGCAGTCAACTCCTCGAAGCGAGTGATGTCTTCCCTGATGATGTCTAGGCTGGAGCGCCAGAAGTCTGGGGTGCGGATATCGATGCCGAAGCGGGCGGCGAGGGTGGCGGCGTCGTCCATGCCGATGGAGGCGAGGAGGTCGTCGTAGCCTTGCTTGAAGCCTTCGGGGTCCTGCTTGTAGCGGGCGTATAGACCAAGCCCGAAGAGGAGGCCGAACATATAGGGGAAGTTGTAGAACGACAGGCTCGTGTTGTAGTAGTGGGGCTTCATAGCCCACATGTAGGGGTGTAGCTTATCGGGGTCAAGACCGTCGCCGTAGGTCTCTTTTTGGGCTTGCAGCATCAGGCTGTTTAGCTCGTCTACAGATAGCTCTCGCTTCGTGCGCTGGTCGAAGAGGCGGTTCTCGAAGAGGAAGCGGCAGGTTATGTCAACTACCACCTGGCAGCTACCTTGCAACGATGCCTCCAGGATGGAGATTTGCTCTTGCATGTCGGCATCTTTCAGGGCTGCCTGGCGCACTATTGTCTCGCAGAATATACTGGCGGTCTCGGCAAGCGTCATGGGGGTGGTGCGTTGGAGCATGGTGCAGGTCGAGCGCAGCACGTTGTGGTAGCCGTGGCCAAGTTCGTGGGCCAGCGTGCTCATGCCGCCGTAGGAGGGTTTGTAATTGGCGAAGACGCGGGATTCGTCTCTACGTAAGGGCATACAGAACGCGCCGTCGCGCTTGCCGTCACGCGGCTCGGCGTCTATCCACTGCTCACGGAAAGCGCGGGCGGCGAAGTCGCTCATCTTCTGCGAGTAGGTGCCGAACTGGGTGACAATGAAGTCGGTCGCCTCGTCGTATTCCCACACCTTGACGTCCTTGCCGACCGGGGCGAATATGTCGTACCAGGCCATTTTGTCGATACCGAGGGATCGCGCTTTGGCGTTCAGGTAGCGCCTGAAATCGGGGAACGACTCGTGGGCTGCCTTCATCATCGCATCGAGCGCCTGCCTGTCTATGTTGCTATCGAAGATCGCAACGTCTAACGGCGAGTCCCACCCGCGCCTTTTGGTGAGGGTGTTGACTTCGCCCTTGATGCTGTTGAGCGCGGCGGCGAGGGGCATTGCAGCTTTCTTCCAGCCTTCAAGCTCGGCTTCGTAGGCTTTACGGCGCGTCTCTCGGTCTGGCTCGTAGGCCAGAGTGCGCACTATACTCATCGGAAGCTCTTTTCGCTCGCCGTCAAGCTCGATGGGGACCGATAGCTGGGACGTGATATTGCCGTGCAGCTTGCCCCAGGCTGAGCCGCCGGTGACGTTGAGCGCGGCGGCAAGCTCTTCCTCGCCTGGGGGCATCAGGCGCTTTGACTGTTCTTTTGCTTTACGGAGCATGAAGCTGTATTCGGGCGCGACCTTAGACTTCTCTACCAGCTTATCTATGTCCATCGAGCCTATCCAGGCGGTGAAGCGCGGGCTGAGTTGTAAGAGCCGCAACGTCTGCTGCTGGAATTCGCTCAGTTTCGCCTGGGCGACATTATTGCGGGAGTCGGTGGCCACAAAGCTGCGGATATAACCGCCATGAGTGGTAGTCTCCTCTAAAATGTTGTTCATCCTCTCGACAACGGTCTCGAATGCGCCGATGGTTTCCTCGTCCATAGTAAGGCTGTCACGACGGCCTATTTGGAGGCTGTCGAAAAGCTGCACCAGGTCGTTTATGCTTTGCAACACCAACTTGTTGCCTGCCTCGAACTCAGGCGACTCAAGGCTGGGGTAGACGGGCGTCATGTCCCAATGGGGCAGGCGCGGTGTTGCACCCTCTGTTTTAGTTTTGCCTGTTACTGCCATATAGATCTCCTCTTATGAATTACGAATTACGAATTACAAATTACGACGGAACCGCCAAGACGCCAAGAGCGCCAAGTACCCGCCAAGATGTTTGTTGTTTTGAGAGGGGTTAGGGATTGGGGATTAGGGTTGAAAGTTAAGAATCCTCTCTATTTCTAGCGTTTATTTCTGGTATTGTATGCCGCGCACGCTTGCTTTCAGGCGCTCGATGGCGGCTGCTACTCCCTCTTCCCGACCGTAGACAGCGGAGCCTGCCACAAGCAAGTTGGCTCCCGCCTCTACAACCAGGGGCGCTGTTTCTTCGTGGATGCCGCCGTCTACTTCGATGTCGCATTCCAGGCCGCGTTCGTCGATCAGACCGCGCAAGCGCCATATTTTAGCCAGCATCGAGTCGATGAACTCCTGCCCGCCGAAGCCGGGGTTGACCGTCATTACTATCACCATATCGACGTATTCGATTATCTCTTCGATGGTAGCGAGGGAGGTCGAGGGATTGAGGGCTACGCCCGGCTTTGCGCCCTCAGAGCGTATTTGCTGGACGACACGGTGCAGGTGGTCGGCTGCCTCGACATGGGGGATGATATAGTCGGCCCCGGCTGCTGCGAACTCCTTTATGTATTCCTCCGGGTTCTCAATCATCAGGTGCGCTTCAATGGGGAGCGACGTGTGGCGGCGTATCGCCTTTATCACAAGGGGGCCAACGGTAATGTTCGGCACGAAATGGCCGTCCATCACGTCTACCTGGATTCGGCCGGCCCCGCCCTCTTCGGCCTCTCGCACCTGCTCGCCCAGCCGGGCAAAATCGGCGGATAGTATGGAAGGGACGATTTCGATTTTGCGGTCGTATGTCATAGTAGGGATTAGGGGTTAGGGGTTAGGGGTTAGGGGTTAGGGGTTAGGGGTTAGGGGTTAGGGGTTACGAGAAAGACCACTAATCCACAATTGCCTGTCCTACACACGTATATGCCTGTGACGCTCGGAATGGATTGCTCAGTTCTGCTAAGGCTTTGTAGCGTATAGGTTGCAGATCACACTATCTGTTATCCGATGACAGATATCCATTATTGCGTTCTCTCGGTCAGCCGCCTATGAGCCTAGCGGATCCCCCTGCCAGGTTCCCCTGGCGATGTCCTTGAACCGCTTGATTACCTCCGAGACAACGTGTAGCCACGCCTTGGCAGCGTGGCCGATAGCGGACGCCCCTGAGGGCAGATTGTAAGAATGTTATCTTCTATATGGAACGTTCTTGAACGGATCTTCTTGTACTTTCCGTTCGTAGTCAGCCCGTGATCGAGTGCAGTCAAGCATCTTCGTGAAAAAGGGGCGTTGGACGAGAAGTTGCCGAGCGATCAATGTTTCTAAGCTAGCGTTTATCTCGTCGTTGCCGGACGAGAACTTAGTGACAATGGTGGGTAGCCCGGGGATCTCCAGTGCGTAGTACCGGTGGCCAACTTCCCGGTTATCTGCTTTTGAAAAGCCAAACTTAGTTTGGAGCAGACTCTCCACTTGTTTTGCTCTTCGTGGCATGAGGTTAAAGTGCTAGCCCTGAAGAAGATAACTCTGTAAGTGGAGGAAGCGAGGACGGTTGTGTGGGTTCGAGCCGACCCTGGCCTCGAGGATTTGGTAGAAGTCGATCAGAGAGGTACTATAATCAGCTAAGGCATCTTCTACGGTTGCGCCCATGCCATACATACTGAACAGGTCATCACTGACTAGAAAACCAGAATCTTCCATAGCTTCTACGAAGATCGTAAGGGGGCGTATTATGTGCCAACCAGGAGCAACCTCTCCATGCAAGATGCGGCTTGGAAAACGTGTTGGCACCGACGCACTGGCGCTTGAAACGGACATGCGCATGGTTTGCCTCCCCGAGTTGTCGTTTTCTGGCGTATAATCAATCGTCTGAGGCAGCATCAAGTTCCTCGCTATCGGGTCCCTGGTCATCCGCGTCAGGCGGTTCCATATTGACGAAATCTTGTAGGACCTGTACGAACTCGGGTAGACGGTCCCTACCGACAACTATGCGGGCTACGCACTCAGCGCGTGCCACCTGCAGTTGCGCTGCCTGCTCTCTTTGTTGCTCTGGCGTTCCAATCACGAGCGGGGGCCTTAGCTCAAAGAAGGAGATAAAAAACTCGTGTTCCCCCCTCTGAATTAGTAGGTTCGTGGCGTAAATGCTTTTTATTTCCGGAGATATGTCCCATTCAATTGGGAGCGTAAGGGTGATCGGCCGTTCTGGCAGTTCCACGAGCTTCTCCTAACCATGAATCTTCACGACAGGTGTGTCTTTCTAACTTACCGCACCGATTCAAGGCCCGTGACAGCAATACACTTGACACGCACGACTACAGGCTTAGTAGCGTCACTATGTGCAACAGGAAGAAAGTATACCATAATATACTGTAACTACCTAAACACCAATTAAGTTTCAAGCGACGTCTCTAGGCCTACTCCTTTTGCGGACGAAGAGGCGCTAGGTATTAAGGAGAACACGAAATGACAATTTGTAATTCGTAATCCGTAATTCCGTCCCTACGGGCTGCCCTTCAGTTTAGATACCGCGGCTTTGTCTACCAACCATGTTACCTGGCCCAGGGCGTTTCGCAACAACTGGCTTGGGTACTGCTCGAAATTGTACTCGCCTTGCAATACTTCGCGCAAGGCGGGCGCTTTGCTCTCGCCCGCGACCATGAAGAGTACTCTGTCGGCGGCAAGAAGCATGGGCGGAGTGAGCGTGATTCGATGCGATTTCAGCTTTTCTACATAGGGTGCGGCCACCAGCCTCTTCCTCTCATGGAGGACATCTGTGTGGGGGAAGAGCGATGCCGTGTGCCCATCGTCGCCCATGCCGAGGAAGATCAGGTCGAAGAGGGGTATTCCTTCTTCATTGAACGCTCGCCGGAGGGTAGCCTCGTAAAGTTGCGCTGCCTGTTCTGGGGAGAGGTCTTCCGTCGGCATGGGGAAGATATTCTCCGGCTCTACATTTACCTTCGTGAAAAGCTCATCGTTGGCGAGTTTGTAGTTGCTATCGGGGTGGGAGAGTGGAACCCATCGCTCGTCACCAAAGAAAAACTGAATGCTGTCCCACGGCACTTTATCTTTGTACTCGTTAGAGGCGAGCAGCCGATAGAGTAGCTTCGGGGTCGAGCCGCCCGACAGCGCCACCCTGAAAACATCACCCGACTCCGCCGCGTCCTGGGCAAGCCCGCAAAATCGCTGAGATGCTTCGGATGCTATTTCCTCCTGGTTCTCAAGCACGCACAGCTCTGAGTTGCCTTGCATCATTGCTGAGATGTGCCTCCTGAGCCTGGCGGCCTGGGACGTGGCGCTTGCGCTCCCGCGCTCATCGGCTCACCTGATACCAGCTTGCGAGGCCCGGCGGGGTCTGCCTTCTTCACTGAGCTTTGTATGAAGGACCCTACCATTTCGAGCGACTCTTCGTAGATTATGTCGTGGCTGAAGACTTCAAGCTCTACATCAAGCAGGGCGGCCTTTGTGAGATGGCCCATTTGCATCGGGCGGGTAGTCGCTTCTACACCTTCGATCTCGATGCAAGTCCAAGCGTGTTCGTCAGCCTTATCGGGGAGGGCGACCGTGAAGCTGGCTTCGGCCTTCCCAGAACCTTCGGACGCAACTTCGAGCCTGACGGAATGTATATCGCCGCGCACGTCTGTTGGCTTCTGCTCCCCCTGGAGGGTTATCGTGACGGATCGCTGCCCGGCCCGTAATGAGAGGCGAGCGGTCGGGACGCCGCTATCGACACGCAGCAACTCATAGACGTTATCTGCCGGTTGCCACCCCAGGCGGCTCGCCATCCACCCGGCGAGGAGCAGGGCTTGCGCACGGTTCACACCTAATCTCTCCGATAGGGCAAAGGATATAGTTACGTTGCTGATGCGGTCGAGATATAACCGTAGCGCCGGGCCGTCGAAGAATTGGGCGACCATCTCGCGCCAGTGGGTTACGCGGCCCCAGTTCATGTCTGTACACGCGATCTTCGGCCAGTTCGTCTTGAGCCGGTAAGATAACTTCGAGAGGGTCCCCTCCGGATTCTCGAAGGTGGAGGAATCGACGATCAGGCGGTCCATCGAGTCTGCCAGGCTGCGGAAAAGGTCGTCATCGAATGGAGAGCCGTGGGGCCACCAGAGAAAAGAAGGAAGGTCAGATATGAGGAGCGGAATAACGGCTGCCGGTATCTGGCGTGATTCTTCGGTAGTTGCCACGACCGTTACAAGTTCCGAGCAGACCTGCCTACCGCCCGCCGGAGAGACCTTGCAGTGGATCGAGACGTAGGCCTGCACAGGCTCTTCGCCTTCTTTAGCATCACGCACCACGTTGATGATGCGGCAGGGGTGGCGACCGGTGATGTGCTCCAGGTCACCGGCATGGTCGTTTGCCTGGGCATACGTGCCCGCGTTCACTACGAGGTTGAGCACCTGGGCTGCCGTCACGGTCTGCGCGCTCCCACCCCTCGACTGCGCGGTTTCAGCCACATTTCGCCAGAGCCTGCCGAAGTACGAATCGACTTGCTCAACCGTTACCGGCACGGGCGAGCCGCTGCTCACTTCGCCTCTGTCGTGTTCTGTTGTGAAAGGAGTTTCCATAGGAATTACGAATTACGAATTACGAATTAGAACGAAACCGCCAAGACGCCAAGAACGCCAAGAAACCGCCAAGTTATTTATTGTTTATTTGAAACGCATCAGGATGCAGAGTTAGCAATAGTTCACTTCGTTCATCGCAAAGTTACTCTTGGTTTAGTTAGTAGCTGATGGCTGATGGCTAATTCTCAATTCATTATCCAAGATTGGTCAGACTCTTCTCCACCTTCGGTTGTCACGTCCTATCAGTTCATCGGCAGCGGCGGGGCCCCAGCTACCTGCACGATAATTGGGGAAATGTGGAGGCGGGGTTTGCTCCCACCCTTGCAATATAGAGGTCGCTAATTGCCACATAAGCTCTACTTCGTCACGGCGAGTGAAGAGGGTTGAGTCGCCCATCATGCAGTCTACAAGGAGGCGTTCGTAGGCATCAGCGGGCTGGGTCTCGAAAGAAGTGCCGTAATGGAAGTTCATATCGACCGAGCGGAGCCTGATGGAAGGGCCGGGCAGTTTCGACTCAAAGTTTATAGATATACCCTCGTCGGGCTGGATGTGAAGTATCAGCGCATTGGGCTGTAACTCGTCCGCCGATGTATGCTGGAATAGGGCATATGGCGCGGGTTTGAAGGTGATGGCTATCTCGGTGTCACGCTTGGGGAGGCGCTTGCCATGACGCAAATAGAAAGGCACGCCGGACCAGCGCCAGTTCTCGACAAAGAAGCGAGCCGCCACATATGTATCGGTGATCGAATCGGGTTTTATACCTTCTTCCTGACGGTAGCCGGGCACAGGCTTACCAAATATCGCCCCAGGGCCGTACTGGCCTCGTACCGTGTTCTGGGCTACCTCTTCGGCGGTGGAGAAGGGCTTTATCGCTCGTAGCACCTTGGCTTTCTCGTCGCGCACGGATTGTGCGTCGAATGCGGCGGGTGGCTCCATAGCTACCAGGGTAAGAAGTTGCATCATGTGATTCTGGAGCATATCCCGAAGCGCACCGGCGTTATCATAATATGAGGCACGGTCCTCGACGCCCAGGCTCTCGGCGACAATTATTTGCACATTGTCGATATAGCGGCGGCTCCAGATAGGCTCCCAGATGCCATTAGCGAAGCGGAAGACCAGGATGTTCTGCACGGTCTCTTTGCCGAGGTAGTGGTCGATGCGGTATATCTGCTCCTCGGTGAAGACTTCGCTAATCTGCCTGTTGAGCTGCTGGGCGCTGGCGAGGTCATGGCCGAAAGGCTTCTCCACTATGATGCGGCGCCAGGAAGTATCGGTAGTTGGCAGTGAAAGAGCGCCGGTGGTAAGAAGGCCCGTGCTGTGGGACCCATTCCCTTGCGCCGACGAGCCATTGCCGGATAATGCTACGGCAGGCCGGGTATTGGCGAGGCCCGCCACGCCCAGGTAGGCAACGATCTGGGAGTAGAAGTCGGGCGGGGTCGATAGGTAGTAGATGCGATTGCCCATCGTGCCTCGGTCACGATCTATCTCATCAAGCTGTGTTGCAAGCCGAGTATAGCCTTCCTGGTCGTCGAAGTTCGACTGCACATAGAAAAGACCTTGCGCAAAGATGTCCCATAGACCGGGGTTCTCGGACGGCTTATTGCGCGAGTATTTCTCGATAGATTCCTTGGCCGACTCCCGAAACTGTTCGTCGGTCATCTCGCGGCGAGCGAACCCGACTATCGAGAAGCCGACCGGCAGGCTGCGCGTCACCGACAGGTTGTAGAGCGCGGGGAGGAGTTTGCGGTGCGCCAGATCGCCTGTAATACCGAATATGACGACAGCACACGGGTCGGGCGTGCGGCGCATCCGCAGCCCTTCGCGTAGCGGGTTTTCGGCTAAGTTTGTGTTGAGTAAGGTCGTCATGTGTTCGAGGGATTAGGGATTAGGGGTTGGGGATTATATGCGTTTAGTCTTTCTTCACTTCCAGAGTGCTCTTATAGATGTCCTGGGCGGTGGTCTGGATGTCTTTTATTACGCCGCCGGCGTCCGGTTTTGATTCGGCGGCGGTCTCGGCGGCGGTGGTTGCATCCATTACTTTCTCCGAGGCTTCGGCTGTAGTTGTCTTTACGGTGGTAGCGGCTGTCGTTGGCGTGGAAGGTGCCACAGACCTCATCGACTCGGCTGCCACCTGCGACTCGATGGAGTCCGCCACGCGCACGGCGTGTCCGCCAAACTGGTTACGTAGAGCAGCGGTGACCTGGGCGCTGAACGACTCTTCCTGGCGTGAGTAGAAGCGTGCCATGAGCGAGAGGGTGATGATTGGGGCGGGGACCGAGCTTGCGATTGCCTCCATCACAGTCCAGCGCCCCTCGCCGGAGTCTTCTACATAGCCTCGGATTTTTTCCAGGGCGTCACCTTCCTGCTCGAAGGCCCGCTCGGCAAGCTCAAGGAGCCATGAGCGCACCACGCTGCCGTTGTTCCAGACGCGGGATAAGCGCGACATATCAACACTGTAGTCGCTGCACTTGATGATCTCGAAGCCTTCGCCGTATGCCTGCATCATGCCGTACTCGATGCCATTATGCACCATCTTGGTGAAGTGGCCTGCGCCATGTGAGCCGAAATAGTCATAACCGTCTTCATTGGGCGCGAGGGTGGCGAAGAGCGGGCGGAGGTGCTCGAACACTTCGCGCTCGCCGCCCATCATCATGCAGTAGCCGTTTTCGAGGCCCCAGATGCCGCCCGACGTGCCAACGTCCATGAAGTTGATGTCGTGCTCGTGAAGCATCCTGGCGCGGGCGACCGAGTCTCGGAAGTTGGAGTTACCTCCGTCGATGATTATATCGCCCTTGTTGAGGAGCGGGATAAGGGTCTCGATTTGCTGGGTGGTGGGGTCGCCCGCAGGCACCATGATCCAGACGACCTGAGGCGATGCCTGCAACTGATCCACCAGTTCTTCTAGAGAGAAAGCCGCCACCGCGCCATGCTCGGCTACCTCACGCGTTTTGTCGGGCGAGCGGTTGTATGCCACAACGCGATGCCCGCCACGGAGTAGTCGCTCCACCATGTTCGCGCCCATGCGCCCCAGTCCAATAAATCCAATTTCCATGTTAGTCTCTCCCCTCCTTGCGCGCTCGGTTACTATTGCTCATTCAACAGAATTGTGATTAACTACTTTACCTTCTGTTATAGTCGGGGCCTTCATACTCCGGATTGAACTCCTTGATTACTTCTAATGGATAATCAGGCTCATCCTCACCATAGGCTCGGTTCAAACCTTCAAGCGATAGGTTCAACCATGTTTCACGCTCCTCGGCCTCGTGATCCCTGGAGAGAGCAGTGATAATCAATGGTGTATTCGGCTCTAACTCACCCAATTTGGACGGCTCGTCCAGAACAATCTGGTGTCCATCGAAGTGAGCACGTAGGATTATGGCGTTCATTGGTTTTACATCTCCCATTTTAGTGCTTTGCTTATTTCTACTTGGTAATGCGCGCTTGCAGACTACTGATACCATGCTCCGCTCCATCCTGGTCGACGATAACGACATCAGCATAGACAAACTCGCCTTCAGCTAGTTGGCTGTCGAGGCTGGCCTGCTCCAAGAGAAAGGTTTGTTCTGTGGCATGGTAGGGGTATCTTGGATTCGGGTTACACTTGATGAGGAGACTAATACTCCTAAGCGAACCACTCACTATAATCTCCCCACCTGCGCGACGAAGTCGAATTCTGCCGCTGGCTTCTGGGCCGAAGTCAGTGTTGAAGTGCACCTCGGCGTTTACAGCCATCTCACCGGCGCTGTCACCTTCTAGCCGAACAGTAAGGGAAGGAGAATCGCTATCAATAGTCGTTGACCCAAAGGGTAACGGCGTTAGAGACTTGGTAGGGGGGACCGGCCAGCCTCCAACCAAATTGACACCTCCCGCAATTGTCTCCTGTGTGCTGATTACTAAGGCAGAGCCAAATGTCAACAGCAGCAAGATAAGGCAGAAGACCGTTGTACCCAGCAGTTTTCTCATTCTAATTCCATCTTCGATGATGCACTAAGACCAACAACTGTCCGGCGACCCGCCGCACTGATACTTTATACAAACAATTCAACCACTTTGCACGAGAAGCCTGGCAGCACATCGGGATGTTCAAGCACGTCACCCTCGCCATAAGTGCGCGCCAACCCGTCGGGCGTGTGAGCAACCACCTCACGCTCTTCTGGATAAATGGTCCATACCAAAGGCGTGCCCGCCACAAGGAAATCTCGCACCCTCCCCCGTATCTCATCTGCTGCGTCACTAGCCGAGATGACCTCGATAGCTAAGTCAGGCGCAAGGGGCCAAAAGCCTTCGGGGACGCCGGTAGCCGGAATGCGGTCTGCACGCACGTAGGATATATAGGGGCCGAGCACAGTATCAGGGTTGTAGGTCAGAACGTAGCCTGCTCTGGCGCACACGCAACCATATGCGGAAGAATGCGCCCAATCGTACAGAAGTGCTGCTACCGTAGCCACAATTTGGCCGTGCTGTGCCCCTTGTATCGCAGTCTCTATTACTCGTCCGCGCACAAGCTCGGAGCGCCTGGTGTTCATGGGCGACTGCCAGTACTCCTCGGCAGTCATTAGCTTGTGCGCTACAGAACTCACGGTACTAAATCCCCAGGCCCGCGACGGCGCGCTTTATCGCCTCTCGGATATGCTCTACGCCTTCGGAGTGGTCGCCTTCGATGTGGAGGCGGATGGCGCGGCGTCCATGCTTCTGGAGCGATTGGAGGTCGCCCAGGGCCTGCGCTGAGATGAGGGTGCCGAAGCTGAAGGGCTGGCCCGGTATGTCGAGGTCTTTCTTTTCTTTGGCAGTAATTTGTATGAACACTCCTCTGTTGGGGCCGCCCTTGTGAAGCTGTCCGGTCGAATGGAGGAAGCGGGGGCCGTAGCCGAAGGTAGTGGCGACGTGGAGGGTATCTCTTATGGCAAGGCGGGCGTCCTGGAAAAGCTCTTCGTGCTCGCCGGTAGTCGGCATGTAGGCCAGCATCGCTACGTAGTCGCCTGCTTGCACAGTCGAGAAGAACGCTTTGAGCGCGCTGTCCCATGTCCCCTCGGAGCCTGCCCTAGCCAGTTCTTCGGCGTTGCCGTAGATAGAAAGGCCATCCTGACTTACCACCGGGTCGCCTTCGGGCAGTCTGCCTTCTTTCTTGTATACATCGAGCAGGCGGGCCGTGTTGTCTTTGCTCTCCTGCACGTTCGGCTCGTCGAAGGGGTCGATGCCCATGATTTGCCCCGCGACGGCGGTTGCCATCTCCCATCGGAAGAACTCGGCACCGAGGTCGTCAGTGCTCTTCATGTGGAGGCGCACAACAGGATGGCCTGCCTGCTGGAGCTTGGTGATATTATGCTCTTGCGCGCTATCGGTCGAGCCGTCTACGCATACATAGACAAAGAGGCGGTCACGCCCGTAAGCCGAAGGACGGCCCACCGACTCACCGGTAATAGGGATGAGGCCCTTGCCCTCTTTGCCCGTGCTCTCGGCTATAAGCTGCTCGGCCCAGAGGCCGAAGCTGTCGAGGTCGGGTGAAGTGATGAGCGTAACCTTGTCACGCCCCGCTTTGTAGGCTTCTCCCATGACGGTGCCGAGCCAGATGCCGGGGTTGTCCTCGGTGGCTACGCAGGGCGCGCATGCCTCGACCATAGTGTCCGCACGGTCGAGCAGTTTGTCTATGTCAACGCCCATCAGCGCGGCGGGCACGATGCCGAAGTAGGAGAGAGCCGAGTAGCGCCCACCGATATCGGCCATGTTGAGGAAGGTGCGGCGGAAGCCTTCATCCTTAGCAAGCGTTTCCAGTGACGAACCGGGGTCGGTTATCGCCACGAAGTTCTCGCCGGCCTTAGCTCCTTTGGAGGCATTCACCTTCTCCCGGAAGTAATGGTAGAAGCTCATCGTCTCGGTGGTACCGCCTGACTTGGTCGCCACGATAAAGAGGCTCTTTGCGGGGTCTACGCGGCGCTCTATTGCCTGGATGGTGCCTGGACTGGTCGAGTCGAGCATGTAGAAGCGAGGGTAATCGTCTTTCTGGCCGAAAACGCGATTGATTACTTCGGGCGCAAGGGACGAGCCGCCCATGCCGAGCAGCACGACGCTTGTGTAGCCCTCGGAGCGTACTTCTTCGGCAAACTGCTTTATGTCATCGGCGCGGTCCTGCATCAATTCGACCACACCCAGCCAGCCGAGGCGGTTCTTTATCTTCTTCTGGGCCGCTTCGTCTTTCTTCCAGATGGTAGGGTCTTTGCCCCACAATTTGGAGGCTATCTGCCCTTCGGTGATACGCCGCAGGCCTGCCGTGACCTGCGGCTCAAGCCCCCCCAGGCTGGCAGAGTACCTTTCGGAAAGACCCGAGAGGAGCGTGTCGCGCTTGGAGCTGATGCATTCGTCGAGGGTGTCGAAGCTCTTGGTGAACGACTCCACGCCTTCCACAGTTAGCTCTTTCGTGATCTTGTCGAGGGAGACGCCTAGCTTTTCGAGTTGGGCAAGCTGTTTCTTTGCCTTGTCCATGTTGGCGTCTATGGTGCGTGCGACCTTGCCGTGGTCCTTGAAGGCGATGATGGTCGCGGGGGGCATAGTATTCACCGTATCGGGTCCGATTAGCTCCTCGATGTACATAACGTCCCGGTAGTTGGGGTTCTTGGTGGAGGTGGAGGCCCAAAGGGGACGCTGGACGCGCGCGCCTTTCTGCCGCAGCTTCTTGAAGCGGGCCGAGCCGAATATCTCCTGGAACTCCTCGTAGGCCAGCTTGCTGTTGTTGATGGCGGTCGTGCCTAGCAGACTTTCTATCTCTTTCTTCTTTGACGGGTCTTGCTCTTTCTTTGCAAGCTCTTCGAGGGCTTTGTCGGCCTTCGTGTCGACGCGGCTCACGAAGAAGGAAGCGACCGATGCTATCCTATCGACAGGTTTGCCTTCTGCTACGCGGCGTTCTAGGGCCTTCAGGTAGGCTTCCATTACGTCGCGGTAGACTTCTACCGAGAAGATGAGGGTGATATTGATATTGAGGCCCCGGTAAAGGAGTTCTTCTATGGCGGGTATGCCCTCTTTAGTGGCAGGGACCTTGACCATGATATTGGGCCTATTGATAGTTTCCCAGTACTCGATGGCTTCTTTTATCGTGCCTTCGGTGTCGAGCGCGAGGTTGGGCGCTACCTCGATGGAGATGAAGCCATCCTGCCCTTCGCTCTCGTCGTACACCGGGCGGAAGATATCGGCGGCGTTCGAGATATCGTCTACTATCAGCAGCTTGTATATTTCGCCCGAGTCTTTGTCTTGCTTCACCAGCTCTTCGATGGCGCTATCATAGTCGGTCGACCCTGCGATAGCCTTCTCGAAGATGGTGGGGTTGGCAGTCACGCCGCGCACGCCATCGGCTATCATCGCCTTGAGCCGCCCGGAAGTAATCTCGCTCCTGCGTATGTTATCGAGCCAGACGCTCTGGCCCTGGTCTAATAGCTTGTGTAATGGGGTCTTTTCCATAACTTTGCTCCTATTTTATTATTCACCGCAGAGACGCAGAGGACGCGGAGTTTTTATTGTTGTTTCTTACCCTTATTTCTAACGCAGTGGATATTGCCTTTCTGCTTCCAAACCCCTCAATAACCTCTGCGCTCTTTGCGCCTCTGCGGTGAATAAAACGTTAGCTCTGTTTCTGAGCGGGTGTCTCTTGTGCGGTCTGGGTCTTCATCTTTTTCTCTAGCTGTCGCTCGTGGGGGGCGCTGCCGCCTTTGCCCTTTGCGGGTGTTACGTTCTGCTCGGTCTGGGCGGGTGGGACGGGCTTGCGTTTGCCCATGAGGGCGAGTCCATGTTGCGCTACGTTGTCGGCCGTGAAACCGTACTTCTCGAATATCACCTCGGCGGGGGCTGATGCGCCGAATGTCTCTACCCCTATTATATCGCCTTCGGTGCCGACCCACTTGTGCCAGCCCATCGGCGATGCTGCTTCTATCGCCAGTCGCTTTGTCACGCCGGGCGGCAGTACCTTGTCGCGGTATGATTGATCTTGCTCCTCGAAAAGCTCCCAGCACGGCATCGACACCACGCGGGTCTTGATGCCTTTCTCCTCCAGTTTGGGCCGCGCTTCCATAGCCCACTGCACTTCGGAGCCTGTGCCGATGATTATCAGGTCGGGTTTGCCGCCGTCGGCTTCTGCTAGTATATACGCGCCGCGCAACACTCCATCTGCCTTGCCGACTTCCTCGCGGTTGAAGGTTGGCAGCTTCTGGCGCGTCAGGATGAGGCAGGTGGGGCCATCGCGGCGGGTGAGGGCTATTTGCCAGGCGTAGACGCTCTCGTTGGCATCGGCGGGGCGCACGTTCCAGAGGTTGGGCACTGCCCGCATGCCGGAAAGCTGCTCGATAGGCTGGTGGGTGGGGCCGTCTTCGCCGAGGCCTATGCTGTCGTGGGTATAGACCATGAGCAGAGGGTTCTTCATGATAGCAGCGAGGCGCAGTGGCGGGCGCATATAGTCGTAGAAGATGAGGAAGGTCGAGCCGAATGCAATCATGCCCTTGTGGAGGGCAATGCCCTGGAGTATGGCACCCATGCCGTGCTCGCGTATACCGTAGTGGATGTTGCGGGCCGCGAAGTTGTCCCCGGAGAGGTCGCCGCCATCCTTTATATAGACGTTGGTTGAGGGGTAGAGGTCGGCGGCCCCACTCACGAAGTTAGGTATCTTCTTGGCTAGAGCCTGAACAACCTCCTGCGACGATATGCGTGTAGCGATTGGGCCTTTCTCCGGCTTGAATACGGGAAGGTCGTCGTCCCAGCCCTCGGGCAGGCCGCCGGAGAGGAATAGCTTGAACTCCGCGGCGGCAGCGGGGAACGCTTTCTTATAGGCGTCGAGACGCTTCTGCCACTCTTTCTGAGTCTCTTCGCCGCGCAAGATGGCCTGGCGGCAGTGCTGTAAGACCTCATCGGGCACGTAGAAAGGCTCTTCCCAGGGCCAGCCGAGGTTCTGCTTGGTCAGCTTTATCTCTTCCTCACCGAGGGGCGCGCCGTGGGCCTCCGCCGTGTCTTTCTTATTGGGCGAACCGTACGCTATGACCGTCTTGACGATAATGAGAGAAGGGCGCTCGGTCTCATTCTGTGCTTGCTTGATAACTTTACGCAGATTATTGAGGTCGTTCACATCAGGCACATTGAGTACGTGCCAGCCGTACGCCTCGAACCGCTTACCAACATCTTCTTGAAAGGCAAGCTCGGTATGGCCGTCAATGGTGATAGTATTGTCGTCGTAGAAATAGATCAGCTTGCCGAGCTTGAGGAAGCCCGCG
>JBBRVL010000011.1:0-24302 GCA_038246925.1 Chloroflexia bacterium | reverse complement strand
GATGAGTTCATCTCGACCGAGCACCTCTTGCTGGCGATCTCCAATGAGCGCGGCGGCACTGCCGGGCGTCTCCTCCAAGAAGCCGAGATCGAGCAGGAGAAGATATACGTCGCGTTGCGCGAGATACGTGGCGACCGCCGTGTAACCGATGCGAATCCAGAGGAGAAGTATGAAGCCCTCGACCGCTACAGCGTTGATCTCACCAAGCTGGCCCGTGAAGGGCAACTCGACCCGGTAATAGGCCGCGCCGACGAAATTCAGCGTGTGATGCAGGTGCTCGTGCGCCGCACCAAGAACAACCCGGTGCTGATCGGTGAGCCTGGCGTTGGAAAGACAGCTATCGCCGAGGGCCTTGCCCAGATGATAGCCGCCAATGACGTGCCCGACCTCCTCAAGGGCAAGCGCGTGCTTGCGCTCGACCTGCCCGCGATGGTAGCAGGCTCGAAGTTTCGCGGCGAGTTCGAGGAGCGCCTCAAGACCGTCATGGATGAGGTAAAGCGCGCCCGCAAGGAGATAATCCTCTTCGTGGACGAACTTCATACCATTATAGGCGCGGGTGCAGCCGAGGGTGCGCTCGATGCGGGTAACATCCTCAAGCCCGCCCTGGCCCGTGGCGACCTACAGTGCATCGGTGCGACTACCCTTAATGAGTATCGCAAGATCGAGAAGGACCAGGCGCTGGAGCGTCGCTTCTCGCCTGTGTACGTCGAGCAGCCTTCCATCGACGACTCGATAGCCATCCTGCGGGGCCTCAAACCTCGCTATGAAGAGCATCACAATCTTAAGATAGCAGACGAGGCTGTAGAAGCCGCCGTGCGCCTCTCCTCGCGTTACATCTCCGACCGCTTCTTGCCGGACAAGGCAATCGACCTGATGGACGAGGCTGCTTCCCGCGTGAGGCTGGCCGTATTCAACCTGCCGCCTGATCTGCGCGAGACGCAAAACAGGCTCGACGAGATGGAGAAGGAGATGGAAGTTGCCTCCGCGAACCAGGATTACGCCGAGGCGATGCGCATCAAGAGCGACAGGCTCACCCTCGAAGAAGAGTTCGATAGGGACCGAGCCGAGTGGTTCGCCACTCACAACATCGACGAAAGCGTAGACGAATCTGATGTGGCCGAAGTAGTCGCCAAATGGACCGGCATCCCCGTAAAGAGGATGGTGCAGGAAGAGATGGCACGCCTGCTCGATATGGAAGGCGAGCTTCATAAGCGTGTGATCGGTCAGCAAGAGGCTATCGAGGCCGTGTCTGACGCTATACGCCGGGCACGGTCCGGTCTGCGCGATCCTCGTAGGCCCATGGGCTCGTTCATCTTCGTTGGTCCTACAGGTGTAGGCAAGACCGAGCTTGCAAAGGCGCTTGCTGAGTACATGTTCGGCTCAGAAGATGCTATCGTGCGCGTAGACATGAGCGAGTATGGCGAGCGACACACAGTCGCCCGCATGATCGGCTCACCTCCGGGCTACGTCGGCTATGATGAGGGTGGCCAACTTACAGAGGCTGTGCGCAGACGACCCTACCAGGTGGTGCTCTTTGATGAGATCGAGAAGGCCCACCCGGAGATCTTCAGCGCGCTCTTGCAGGTGCTGGATGACGGCAGGCTCACAGATGGACATGGCCGCACGGTCGACTTCTCGAACACGCTTATTATCATGACCTCGAACATCGGTACGCAGTTCCTGCCCAAGCACCAAGGCTTCGGCTTCAAGCCTAAAGCCGGGGATGAGACTGATATGAAAGAGACCACCAAGAGGGTGGATGGGGCGCTCAAGGAGATGTTCCGGCCCGAGTTCATCAACAGGATCGACGACATCATCATCTTCGAGCACCTCAAGCTGGAGGAGCTGACCGAGATAGTCGACATCCAGCTAGCCGACCTCGCAAGCCGCCTGGCGACCAACGGCATCGGCTTACGACTCACCCAGGCCGCCAAAGAGCATCTGGCAGAGACAGGCTACGACCGCACCTTTGGCGCGAGACCCCTACGCCGGGCCATCCAGCGCGAGCTAGAGACACCCCTCAGCAAGCGCCTACTCAAGGGCGACATCAAGTCGGGGCAGACGGTAGTGGGTGACTTCAACGAAGAGGAAGGGCTGACCTTCTCGGTGGAAGAGCCTGTGGAGGTTGTCGAAGTCCAGCCTGTGGGGGTTGAGGCTTAAGCAGTCATATCTCGAATTAAGCATGAGGCCGTGTCCAAAGACACGGCCTTTCTTTATGCCAGTTCTGTGTGCTTGTCTGTGTCCATAGAAGGCGCAAATTAAAGCAGGATACGATAATCCCTTAGCTTTCTTTGTAGGCCCGGTTATTGCTACATCTCTGTCAATGAAGTTAACTGGAAGTCGTGGAGGTGACCACTATGGCAGGGAAATACAAAGTTTACCACGCGGTCCCGAACCCCAGCCCACGAGGCGGGTGGCGCGTCGAAGGCGAGAACGCAAAGCGGGCGTCAAGCTGGCACGACACCAAAGAGCAGGCGGTCACTAAGGGCCGCGAGCTAGCCCATGCTCGTCGTGGGCAACTCAAGGTGCATAAGGGTGACGGCCAGTTCCATCTCGAATACACCTACGGCAAGGACCCTTTCCCACCAGAGGGCTGAGGAAGTGAGCTATCCCTCTAATCAGGGGAGGGGCAGTCGTGTTTGGGCATTATCTCTGCCCACCTTTTACTCGTTTACCGCTCTCGATGCGCGCCGCTAGGCATCTTATCCGCGAACTCTTTTATGTAGGCCGACACTATGGACCGGGTCGCCTGTCTATGCTTAATGGGCCAAACTACTTGCGCTTCTCTTTTGGTTCGGGAGCGGTCTCTTCATCCCGGCCATGTGCATGAGCAGGAGGATGAGTGGCCTCGACTGCGGTGAAACTTTCCAGTATTTTGTAGGTGTGCGACGATCCCTGGGGAACGACCCACGAGTCGCCCGGTTCGAGCAGCACCATCTGGCCTTCGATGTGCAGCTCGGCGCGGCCCTTTATGACGTAACCGACCGTCTCATATTCGCGCCGGGCCGCAGGCTTGGGGTCGCCCGGCCCCTGCTCATCCCACAGCCTCATCGCCAGGCCAACACCCGATGCCAGGTACTTCTGGCCGAGCACCCCTTTAGGTGAGAATGCCGAGTTTACTTTGGTTACGCTCTTGTCTGCCATTTTATCTCCTTTCGTGTTGCATAGGATTTTTCCATTGGAGCTTGCAAGAGGCAGGCCAGCAAATATGCTTATCAAGGCGCGCAGAAAGACGGGTCCAATGTTCTGCTTCACTTGCATGGAATAGTCAGAGTAAGGCGGCGCGTATATCCGCTTCCAGCTTCTCTATTGTTTGGCCCCAGTATTGGTATTCCGTACCGTATTCTATCAGGCCGTCTCTGATACCGAACATTGGCATGCCGTACGTGTAGTAGGGTCCCACCGGTGCGGCATCTGCGGGAGCGTTCTTATCCAGTCGAAGGAAGAGCATGTAGGGACCTTTGCCGAGGGAAAAGGTGCACGCTTCCATATCGGATGCGGCCACGCGTATCGTATCGCTCGTGTAGTTGGATGGTTTCTTGAGCCACTTGATGACTTTGAATGTAGTGGTTACGGATGTGGCGGCGGTTATGTTGGCATCTTCCTCAAGCTCTACACTGGCAATGATCTGCGCCTCACTTATCCAATCGTTGAAGCTCAGCCCATAAGCTTCCCCTTCTGATGTTGGCTCGGGGCGTGGGGTTGGAATGGCTGAGCGCATCGCATCTTTGAACTTGTCTAGGGAATAACCCGTATAACCTTCCACGCCGGAATAGATGATATTGCCATTCCGCACCTCGAAAATGCTAGCTAGGCCTGCCTGAAGCGGCCAGTAGTACCGAAGAAGGGAATAATCGCAGGATGTCTGGGCATCGGAGTCCCCTGTTCCGAAGAAGAGTATGTAATGGCCGCTGCCTGCCGCTAGACGGTCGTGCTCTTCTTGCGTTAGCATCAGCCCGAGGTTCCCCATTTTGAAGCCGCCTTTGAGCCAGTTAGTGACTTTGACACTGCTTAGATGTCTTTTGCCCCCGAGAGCGCTTACCTCGCGTGAGGGCCTGTTCAGCCATTCGATCTCAGCTATAGCGTTTGATTTCTGGCCCATGAGGGAGAGGTCAGCCACCCGCTTCTCGACCGGCACGGGTGTGGGTGCGAAGTGGTGTATCTCCTTGACGAAGTTATCCACTGTCCAACCCTGGTATCGGGGGATACCCGCGAAGTCTATCTTGCCATCGAGGATGCTGAATACGCCCGCGTTGCTGAACTTGATACCACTGCTGTCGGCAAATTCATCCGTCAGGTAGTAAGAGGGTGTTCTATCCCACTGGCGCTCTTTAGCGAGGTGCATGAAGAGGATATATTCCTTGTCGCTCTTTTGGTCAAACGGCACGGCTTCGATTGCTAGCGGTATTCGCCGACCCCAGTCACGACCTGCGAGTACCCAAAGTGAAAGCTTATCCGCGATTATCCCGTCCGGGTTCTTTATCCACTCCTGAGGTAGAAGGGAATAGTACTGAGTATGAGTTTGTCCATCCGAAAAGTCCACTTTGGCGCGCACTATTACGTCAGATTGCTGTGCCAGCATCGCCAGGTCTTGTATCGGCGTAGGTGAGGGTACTGTAGTTTCGGTTGGTGGTAGAGGCGCGGTGGTGGATGGCACGGGTAAAGGTATGTTCGGTCGGGGCGCTGTGGGGATGGGGGTTGGGACGGCCGGCGTATCTGGTGTATCTGTGGGTGTGGGAATGGGCGGCAATGGCTCAGAGGGCGGGTACATATCGAGGCGAACTATATCTACTCGGTTAGTCGAAGGCCCCGGATAGAAACTTACTCCTCTAAGGTCATACAGCGCGCCATCAGGACCCACTGATAAGTCTCGCACACGCCTCTCTGCAGGGTACACGCTTCTATCAGGAGAAGGCACCCAGGCGCGCTCGATCAACTCACCCTTCGCGCTGTAGTGCATGACGTAGGTATGTGGGCCATCCGGCACGCCTGCTATATCTTTTGCAATCGTGTAGACACTCACGTAGAAACTCTCGTCAGGTAGCTCCGCGATGATGTGCCAGCCTGAAACAGTGCCTGTTATAGAGATAGTTATGGGTAAGTCGCCAGCCATTATGACATTCGCCCTGCTATCGGATGCAGTGTAGAGCTTCTTCTTGCCTGGAAACCCATTGATGTAATCTATATTTCTGATATCAAAGTTCTTGACTTTCGCATACGTGATGCAGTTACCAAGACAGCTAGATGAGGATGATACTGATATTCCGCGCTCATCCTGCTGAATCCTCGGCGCTCCGGAAAGCCACATTTCGCCGTCGCCGCCTTGTACTAATCTACGGTCATACTCAATGTAACCTCGTCGTCCCTCGCCGACGAAACGCATAATGGGGCTGTATTCCGCAAGGATATTTCCGGTCGATGCCACTTTGTAGACATAGTGCCCACCCCCTCCGCTAGAGACCCAGATGTTTGAGCCTTGCAGTTCAAGGTCGTAAATGGCGTGATTGCCAGCCTTTAGGTCTGTGTCCTTAGAGCCTGTCGGTTTTTCGGTAGCCTGTGGATTGGCCGGTGGCAAAGGCATGTTGGCCTTCAGGTCTATGTTCGTTGCACCTAACCGTTCTCCCGATGCGCTGTAGTGCAAGAGGCGGTTGGCTGCATCGACAAGCCAGAACGTGCCGTCTTCGGCCACATCGAAGCCGTGCAGGTTAATTTTGCTCCCTGTTATATAGCCGGCCTCATCATCTCCGGCTGGAATCGAGAACAAGAGAGTTCCCTGGCCTGGTTCAAGGGGCGAGGTTGCTGTTACTGAGGTTGGCACAGGCACAGCAGGCTCTCTTTGTTGGAGGTTGGACAAGCCAGTAAAGGAGATAACGGCCAGCCCAGCCACTATTATGAGTCCCATCAGGGCGCTGAGTGAGCGGACCATAGTGTAGGTTCTGGGCAACGGCTTCCTCTTGTCCATGCCAGTCAACGTGCCGCGGGTTGTAAGGAAATCTTGACGCTGGTCATCTCTTTCGCCAATTGATTCCCCTGCCACTTGCTGCCCGGTGGCAAGACGCCGCTCAATCAGGGGCCAGACGTCAATATTCTCTGGCACTCCCTGTTCGACGTGCTCTACTAGTACTTTGGCTACCGTTCGCTCGTGTATCTTGTCGTAGTGCTTCATCTCTCCTCACCATTTGCCCTGGCTACCAATCATAGTCGAGGGCTGAACGCCCGAATCTTGGGACCAGACTCTCGCGCAATTTCTTCTTGGCCGCGTGCAGACGCCACTTCACTGTGCCAAGCGGCCAGCCTAATGCCGTCGCTATTTCCTTCTCTTGCATATCGAGGTAGTAGCGCATCATCAAAGCGGCCCTCTGCTTCGCGGGAAGCGTGTAGATTGCGGACAGCATCAGGTAGCGCATTTCTGTGAGGAGTACTTCGTCTTCCGGTCCTGCTGCTTTATCTAGGAGGCTATCCAGGAACGTTGGGTCCTCATCTAGCGAGTCGCTTCGATTCGCTTTACGCGCCACCTTGAACGCTTCGTTTACCACGATACGGTAGAACCAGGGAGCAAAAGACTTTAGGGGGTCATATTGAGCGATCCGCTCGTACACTCTGATAAAGGCGTCGGCCACCACATCCTCCGCAGCCTGACGGTCGCCCAGGATGACGTATGCCGCGCGGATGCTCCGCAGTTGGTAGATACGCACCAGCGTTTCAAGTCCCCTCACTTCACCCTTGAGGAGGTTTGCTATGGCCGTCTGCTCAGTTTCGCTCAAATATGGTCCACCAGCCAGTAAGGTTGCACCCTTCATATACACTATCTTTCAGGGGAGCAAAAGGTTTGAGGTGGCCGGTGGTCAGTGGTAATCACGTTTCACGTCTCACGCTTCCTACTTAGAGACGTGTATTTTCCACTTGACAGTCCCAAAGTATGTATATAATGAGGCTGGCTAGCCAATTTCGACCCAGAACGCCTCCCGGAGGAAAAGCGCAAGCCTCGCTTGCCAGGCATGGGACCAATAGAAAAAGAGTTCGATCCCTCGGAGTACCCTCCCGAATATGTCGCGGTGGGGAAGGCCGAGGCGCTACAATCTATCCTCGACAGGGTGGAAGAGGCCTGGATTCGCACCCCTAACGCCGTGCTCATAATTCCACGGGGCGCGCATGCTTTCCATACTACCCACGACTTTCTCGCGCTCGGCAAATTGCAGGGTGTGCGAGAAGTGCGCATCTCCATTGTCTCCCTCGATCCGACCATCGCGGGCCTCGCAAGTCTGCTCGGCTTCCACCTTGTTGATCCACCCGAAGGCCACCCCGCCCTCGCCGAAGACCCCTCTATGATGACTTCGGAGGTTGATGAGAATGAGATAGAGAAGCCGACCGCGCCCCTTCCGATGAACCGCGCGCCGGAGGGTTCTGAGTGGGTTCTGTCGCCCCACGCTAGCGCTCATACCCCTGCTTCTCCCACTCCCGCCAGCCTTACGACATCGACCTGGCTGAACAACCCCGGCGACCCGGCCCTGTACGATACGGGCAATATCGCGCGTGGGGCGCGTAATGCTCTGCCTGTTGAGGACGATGAGGGAGTTTCTTCACCGCAGACTTCCAGGCCGGGTACGCCCCCGCCGCGCACGAAACCCCGGAATACAGGCCAGCTTTCTCCTGCTATACTTACAACCCCATCGATCCCGGATGAAGAAGAGCTTGACTCCTTTATGGTGTCGTCTACGCCTTCGGGGCGCATCAAGGCCCGCCGATATACCGGAAGCGGCAGGGCGTATAGGGGCGGGAGGGGGCTGCGGGTCCTCTGGATGAAGGAAGCTGTATCGTGGGGCAGAGTCGCCGCCATATTCCTGGTGCTGCTTGTCATTGGATTGGCATCCAGCGGGGCTTATGTGTATGTCTACCTTCCTGAGGGCACTATAGCCGTTACGCCGCTCAACAAGACTATACCGTCGCTTCCTGTAGAGGTATCTGTAATAACTGCACAACCGGGTCAGGGCGGCCCTGGGGGGACGGGCATGGCAAGCGTGCCGCAGCAAGGGACGGGCGCTCAGAGCGCTCCCTCTCTGTCGGCTGCCATGTTGAAGGCTGATCTGGTGGAGGAAGGGACAAGGCAGGCAAGCGGCACCCGCGAAGTGCCAAAGGGCCGGGCGCAGGGCACCATGCGCTTCACTAATCGCACGGGTGGGGCTGTGTCAGTCGGCTCGGGGTTGCAGTTCAAGGGACCTAACGGTGCAATGGTGCAGACTGCCCAGGGAGGTACGGTGCCCGCCACGGTGTTCGGCCAGGTGTTCGGCACGGCAGATATTCCTATAGTCGCAATGGTCGATGGGCCTGCGGGTAATATAGGCGCGGGGCAAATATCCGGCATCTACAACGGCACGCTCAACTATTACAACTCGGCGATGCAGGGTGGCACGGTGGAGACCGTGAAGGTGGTCACACAGGGGGATATTGACGCGCTGGTTACTGAATTACGGGCGAGGGCGGAAAGTCGTATTGGCGAAGTTATACGCCCGGCCGTAGGGCAGGGGCAGCAGTTAATCACGCAGACGGTCTCGCTTGCGAATGTCGCGCATGAGGCCGACCACAAGGCAGATGAAGATGGCGAGATTGTGCATGTCAGGCTGACCGCCGAGGCGCGCGCTTATGCATACAACGACAGCGACCTGCACGATTCTGTCGCCCAGGCCGTTCTCGATTGGGTGTCGAACAACCTGCCGGTTACCGCAGGGCCGAGTCTCGACATGAACAGCATCCAGTACACTCCACCTACTATTCAGTCGGTCGAGGAACAAAGGATTGTATATTCTACCTCGGCTGATGCTCGCGTGACGTTCACTCTCACGTCCGAATTGGCGAGACAGATACGTGACCTTGTAAAAGGGAAGAGTCTCAAAGAGGCCCGCAGCCTTATTACCGAGAAGTTCGGCAATTACGTCAATTTGCGCCTGGTGCAGGCGGATGTGCTGGGGTTCGAGCTGGACAATCTCCCCGATGACTCTTCTCGCATCAGGATCGAGGCAGGGAGCGCCCCGGCTGTGTATGACCAGGACCAACCGCCCGAGGGTCAGCCATCACCTGATCCTCGGCGGTAGGCCCTTGTATGGCTCTGCGCCTGGAGTCCGGCTCTTCTTATGACCAACCACATCTACTTCGGCGACAACCTGCCAATAGTGCGCGCAATGCAGCCTGGCTCGGTCGATCTGATTTATATCGACCCGCCATTCAATACAGGCAAGAAGCAGCAGCGCTCACAGATTGCAACTGTGCGCTCTGAAGTGGGCGATAGAACCGGCTTCGGCGGGCATAGATATGAAACGAGGGAGGTCGGCACAACTGCCTACAGTGATTCCTTCGATGATTACATGGCCTTCCTGGAGCCGCGTCTGCGAGAGGCCTATCGCGTGCTTGCGCCACATGGTACTTTCTACTTTCATAGCGATTACCGTGAGGTGCATTACTGTAAGGTGTTGCTCGATACGATCTTTGGGCGGGGGTGCTTCCTCAACGAGGTAATCTGGGCGTATGATTACGGGGGGCGCACGAAGAAGAAGTGGCCCCCCAAGCATGACAACATCCTTGTCTATGTGAAAGACCCCCGGAATTATACGTATAATGCGGAGGCTGTGGAGCGTATTCCATACATGGCCCCCGGCCTCGTCGGTCCGGAGAAGGCGGCGCGGGGTAAGCTGCCGACCGATACCTGGTTCCATACTATCGTGCCGACCAATAGCAAAGAGAAGACAGGCTACCCGACCCAAAAGCCTCTAGGTATCCTGAAGCGGATTATTCTTGCATCATCGAACCCTGGTGATACTGTGCTCGACTTCTTCGCGGGGAGCGGCTCTACTGGCTCTGCTTGCCTGGCCCTCGGTAGGCGTTTCATCCTGGTTGATGATAACGAGCCTGCGCTTAGTGTAATGTTGCGGCGCTTCGAGGGTGTGCCTGATATAGAATGGGTTGGATTCGACCCTATTTCAATGCAGGCATCGTGAAACGTGATGCGTGACTACCGACTGCCGACCACAATCAATTCATAATCGCCCAGAGGGCACCCGAACTCATAATTCATAATTTCACTATGCGCGCTCTAGGTCTCGACATAGGCAAGCGGCGGATTGGGGTGGCGGTCAGCGACCCACTTGGCATGATCGCGCGTCCGGTGGAGACGGTGCGGAGCGTATCGCTCAACGTTGACATAGAGCGTATTACCGAGATAGCCACAGAACTTGAGGCCGAGATTATTGTGGTGGGCGATCCTCTGCATATGAGTGGAGATGCGGGCGCGATGTCGAACCGGGCGCACAAATTCGGGACGCTGCTTGAAGAGGTATCGGGCCTACCGGTCGCTTATTGTGATGAACGCCTTACCACGGTGGAGGCCCAGCGCATCTTGCAAGACTCAGGTGTACCTCCCAAAAAGGTACGCGAGCAGATAGACGCAATGGCCGCCGCCGTCATCCTACAGAGCTACTTGAACACCAAAAAGCCTCCTCGCTCGCCCGATGCGCCGCTTGAAGATCGTTACTGGTAGCGCTTACCCTCTTGCCGTGATATAGCTGGATTATGTTTGAGAGCGCCAGTAGTACGAAAAGTGCAGCAAAAATGTATGCCCATACAACGCGATTGATTTCCATCGTTGCCCCTGCGGTCGTAAGAGGATTTTACCTCCATGTCTCTCGACTTAAAAGCCAAACCCTCCGGTCCTAGGGCCGAAGGGTCAAGTGTTTTCCGCGATTTAGGCTAGACGCGGGATTGGGAAGCCTTTTTCTTTTGCTCGTTGTCATAAGCAATCTTGAGATCACGTATATCTCTTTCAATTGCTCTGAGCAGATACTTTGCTCTTTCCCTCTCGAAGGCGGACAAATCCCCTCTAAGCAAATAGGCAAGTATCTTTTCCTTCATGCGAAATCCTAAATCAGTAGACTCTACATAATGGACATAAGCATCATCGGATGGAGCGTGTTCCTTCCACTGCGTAGGATCGTTACGGAAAGCGTATTCCGCAAGGTATTCTTCTTCGGTATAATTCTCGAACTCGTAATACATAATCTTACCACGCCTTCAGCCTTCAAGTCCTCACACCCGTATCCTTGTTACCACTCTGTATTTTCACCTTTCCCTCGGCGACGTTTCATAAATCGGTCTAGTCCGCCTACCATAGGTGATGTAGTAGACCGTTGAACCTTTTCCCGTAACTTCCCTCCCCACATGTAACCACTTAACCAGACCTCAGCATTTTGTAGATGCTCTTTCATGGCATCCGACCCCGATTCATCCACCAATTCACCCAGATTCACGAATGAATTAAGGAACTGATCGAAACTCGCGTGAGGGTCTACCCCATTCTCTTGCTTGTCCATTACACACCCCTCTTGTTTATTTGTGGCTAATGGCTAAAGGTCATTTTCACCGATTATACACCTTCAAGCCCATGTGGATTTGCCGTACAGCGACAGTGACATAGAAGCGTTGACATAGATTTTCTATTTTGGGGTAAAAGATGTATTAGTGGTTGCGACTACGTTTCCATCTTTTCTACTTGTGCTTCCTCTGATACCTCACCAGCGTCACGCTTGACCCAAATCACTTTCCACTCGATGTCCCTAGCCAATACAGCATCACGTACAACCTCTTGATGCTCGTTTAGACGAACACGCTTACCTGTTTTGACCTCGGCAAAGACTATACTTCTTAGATCGCCCTCTTGTAGTCCATCGAAAATAATCAAATCAATTGGGCTACCGATAAAACGCACATCACTTGGATTGTATGGAAAATCCGGCATGAACGGAACAGAGTGTTGAGTCGCATTCCCATAAAGCACGGACTTGCTACTTTGGATAGCATCACGTCTAATTATGCCCGTATAATTAGATTTCCATTCCTCAGCCTTTATTGAAATCTCTTGGTGGGCAAGATCATACTGTTGTGTACGGATCGAAGCAATCTCATTATCACACCACGCCTGGTACTGTTCCCTTGCTTTTTGGTCTATTTGCTGTGGATGATTGGAGATGGCTTTTCTGAGTGACCAGTTCTGAATGAACAGAACAATGATCACAACAAAAACCAAGACGAATAGGCCAATTGCAAGGTATGACCACAGGTCAGACATAGTTTTCTCTCCGCATCTCAGCAAGTCTCAATGAAACGGACGTTCTTTTTCCATTCTCATTATACATCCCTATGTGGTGTGAACAAACTACTGCCTTATACACCCTGCTAGATACCTTGTCAGAGGGTAAACAAAAGACCGCCCATTTCTGAGCGGTCTAGTGGTTCTTATTTTCCAAGTCAGTCCATCATCAAGGTGAAGCGAAAAGGAATCCTTAACTTATCTTCACCGAGGTGATGGACTGACTTATGAGACTGTTCGTACTCATAAGCATCACCTCCTTATACTTAAAAAGTGGCACGGCTCAGATTTTTGATGGGCGCCGTGTCCTAGTGATTCGAGTATACCAAAGCAAATAGGCCGTGTCAAGGGATAATAGTCGGAGAAATCGTAGGTCCGGGGGCCGACGGATCTTCGGTTGGCTCTCCTATCACAGGGCCTTGCGGGGGTGTGGCGTCGGGTGGCGGTAAGGTCGGTGATGGGGTGGGTCCGGCCGGGGTGCCGCTCGCGCCTGGCACGACTGTTTGTGTGCCTGCCGCCGGTGCCTGCGTCCCGCCTGGCTCGGCTGTGCCCGTTGCCGGTGTAGAGCTTGGTGAGCGGATAGGTATCGTTAGCACCTGCCCTTCCGCAAGCGAGCTAGGGTCGGCGATGTTGTTCGCTCGCACCACATCATCCAGGGTTACGCCGAAGAGGTTAGCGATGTCCCACAGCGTGTCACCTGCCTTGACAGTATATGTGACAGGCGTTACCGTGGCCGCTGCGGGGGCTGTTTGTGTGGGTGTCGCCACAGGAGTAAGCACAAGTTTGACGCGCTCGCCGCTGCTTGCTACTGCCCCGTTGCACCCGGCGATACCGAGTAGCATTACAGCCGAAAACGCCACGCTTGCGAACGAACGTGGCGATATGGGCGATCTTAATCTGGAGTTGAAGCTCTTCAATCTTCTCTTCTGACCCTACGGAGTTTTATTGATGCCGGTTTGGGGCATCGTGGGTAGGTTGCCACCGGGCTGTGGGTTATTGGCGGGGGCAGGCTGTTGTGCCGGAGGTTGCTGCGGTTGTTGTGGTTGGGTCTGGACCTGCCCTTCCTGTGGTAAGTATACCAATTCGCCCGGCTTGATGATTTCGTCGATAGCATTGTTGGCGTTTTTCAGGGTATCTACTGTGATACCATAATCTTGCGCTATGCCCCAGAGGGTATCTCCGGCCTGAACTATATAGAAAGGCTGGGATGCTTCTCCGTTGATGGTTCCGGTCTGTATTTGTATTGTGATTGGCACATTGGTGGGCGTGGGCACTGCCGGTTGTGCGGGCTGCGAGTTTGCCTGGGTGTTCGTGCTGGTATTGGTATTGGCACTCGCGCTTGCGGGGTTATCTTGAATAGTAGAGTTTGATGGTTGGTTCGACGGTACGTTCAGTGGCGAAATCTGCACCTTAGATTCAGCGCCGAACCGGGAGCCGAGGCTGCCTACGCCCATGCTTGTGAGCACCAGTACCGCTACGAGCGCGAGCAGATAGATCAAACAACCCTTCGAGCAATTGTTACCGAGCAAATTCCTCATACCCTGAACCCCCTGACGTTACCGATTATCCTCTCAAGGGTTTTATAAAGCAAATAGGATGCCCAAAGGGGCCAATTTAAGCACAACTTTTCCACATATGAGGAAGGTTGTAGCACAAACGTTCAGTGACCAGAGACCAGGGATTAGGGATTAGCAACCTTGAACTCGGGCGCTGACCGCGTGCCTTTCGTGCAAACCTTTGCCTCCCGTGGGGTGTGCGCTATAATCGCATTGTGGGCGTTCTTTCGATGTACGTTCGCTTTCCCGAATCAGCAGCTATAAGGGCTTTCGTGTTGACCTCAAAGATGACATATGTGCTCGTGGCGCTCGACCAGGCCCGGCACCAAGACACTGTTCCAACAGGCTCCGAGGCCGACATCGACGATGGTGATGCCGACCCCTCCTTCGGCCTGCTATTGCATTATCATTTGCCGCCGGAGCTTGTGGGCAGCGTTGAGCCGGGGCAGCTTGTTATCGTGCCGTTACGCACCACACCTATGCACGGCGTGGTGATAGAGTTGGCTGAGAGTGCGCCGGTGGTCACCAAGCCGGTGATGAGGGTGGTCGATCCCCGGCCTGTGTTGTCGGCCCAGATGCTATCGCTGGCCCGGTGGATCGCCTCATACTACCGCTGCACGCTCTGGCAGGCAATCTCACCAATGCTGCCACCGGGTGTGGCGCGGAGGGCAGTTACCAACGTCGGCCTTTCCGCGCTCACGCAGGAGAATGGTGACGACGATTCACATCCCCTCACTGCCGCCCTGGGCCGCCGTCAGCAGCAGGTCGTCTCACTGTTACAGAATGCCCCACGCTCCACCCTGACCCTCTCAAAGCTGAAGCGGCGATACCACGGCCCGCAGTCGGGGCTTGATACGGCATTGCGCACATTGGAAAGGGAGGGTCTGGTCACTCGACATACAGAGCTGCCTTCTCCACGCTCGAAGCCGCAAAAAGAGCGCATAATCCGCCTTGCCGTATCGCCCGATGAGGCATTGGAAGAGATCGACAGGGCATCACAGCGCGCCCCGCTACAGGCTGCCGTGCTTGACTGGCTCCTCAAGCGTGCGGCTAAGGGTGTCATGCATAAGGTAGAAGGGAAAGATAGGCCATCTCCGCCAGATGGTTGGCATCTACTACGCGACCTTTACCTCCACACCGGGGCAACCGCCTCCACCGTCGCTGCCCTCGAAAAGAAGGGCTTTATAGAGGTTTCGGATCGAGCGGTCTACCGCAAGCCTGTACCCAGGACCGCCTCCTCTCCCGGCGATGAAGCTCCCTCTCTAACTTCGGCCCAGTCCGACGCCTGGCGAGAGATAGCGGATGCGCTTCGTAACACCTTCACTCCAACCTCTACCTCTAAAATCCAAAATCCAAAATCCAAAATCCAAAATTACTTACTCCACGGTGTAACCGGCAGCGGCAAAACCGAGATATACCTGCGAGCCATCGGCATGGCGCTACGCATGGGGCGGCAGGCGATAGTGCTGGTGCCGGAGATTTCGCTTACTCCGCAGGCGGTCCACCGCTTCGCTACCCGCTTCCCCGGCAGGGTGGCGCTCGTTCACAGCCAGCTTTCGGCAGGGCAGCAGTTCGACGAGTGGCGTCGCATCCAGGGGGGGCAGGCTGATATAGTAGTAGGCTCGCGGTCGGCGGTGTTCGCGCCCCTGCCGAGGCTTGGCCTGATCGTCGTTGATGAGGAGCACGAATGGGCCTACAAGCAGGACAATGTTCCCCGATACCATGCCCGCGATGTGGCCCTGAAGCGCGCCGAATTAACGGGTGACTGCATGGTTATCCTGGGCAGCGCGACGCCTGATCTCGTCACCTATCACAAGGCGCAACAGGGTCAATATGGACTGCTCTCACTTCCTACCAGGGTGGGTCGAAGGCGGGCGCGTGACGGCTCCGAGCTGACACTGGAGCTTCCGATGCCCCAGGTGCAGGTGGTTGATATGCGGGCCGAATTGCGAGCATCGAACCATTCGCTATTCAGTCGCGCCCTCCAGACCGCGATGCAGAGCACACTCGACCGCCGTGAGCAAGCAATCCTCTATCTCAACAGGCGCGGCAGCAGCAGCTTTTTCCTCTGCCGCGAGTGCGGTCACGTGCCGCTCTGCCGCCGGTGCGATGTGCCTCTCGTCTATCACGCCGATGTGTACGGCATGATTTGCCACCGCTGCAATGCCTATTCGCTTACCTTCCGAGAGTGCCCCGCCTGTGGCAGCAGCGACATAAAAGGATTCGGTACGGGCACACAGAAGGTGGTTGATGAAGTTGTCCACCTCTTCCCTGGGGCGCGCGTGCTGAGGTGGGACCGCGATACAGCCTCCCGCAGCGGGGGGCACGCCGGGCTGATGGATATGTTTGTGCGTGGGGAGGCGGACGTGCTGGTCGGGACCCAGATGATAGCCAAAGGGCTTGATATCGCCCGCGTCACCCTGGTGGGAGTGATCAATGCGGACACGGGCCTTTTTATGCCCGACTTCCGCGCCCCTGAGCGAACATTGCAACTACTCATGCAGGTGGCGGGTCGTGCCGGGAGGCGGGCCGAGACGACCCACAGCCGCGTTGTGGTCCAAACTTTCAACCCTGAGCATTATGCAATACAGGCCGCCGCTGCCTACGACTACAAGGGATTCTATTCTGGAGAAATCCGCTTCCGCGCCGAGCATGGATACCCCCCTTATGGGCAGCTTGCGCGGTTGGTCTACACGGCCAGCAATAACGAACGCTGCGAGCAGGCGACAGGGGCGGTGGCCCGCTATTTGCGTCGTAGAGTCGAGGAGTTGGCGGAAGGGGCAGCAGAAGGTCAGCAATCGACATTGAGCGAGACGGACGTGCTTGGCCCAGCCCCCTGTTTCGTGCATAAGATAAGGGGCCGGTATCGCTGGCAAATACTCGTACGAAGCAGCGACGTACATCCTTTGCTACACGACTTCCAACCGGGGCCGGGCTGGTCAATAGACGTAGACCCGATGAGTGTCTTATAATTAAGTGTACGAATTACAACGAAACCACCAAGACACCAAGAACGCCAAGTACACCAAGATTATTAGGGATGGCGAATTACGAATTACGAGAATGTTCACCAGTTTTCAATGCTGAAGATATATGGCGATCCTACCAGTAAAATATGATCCCAACCCCGTACTGCGTCAGAAGGCGAAGCGGATAAAGACGTTCGATGCGGGGTTACGCAAGCTCGCTGAAGATATGTTCGAGACTATGCACAGCAGCGCGGGCGTTGGGCTTGCCGCTCCGCAAATCGGGCAATCGATCAGGCTGCTCGTGGCCGAACTTAAGCCTGACAAAGAAGCGGGAGAGAAAGGCTTCAAGGTGGCCCTCTGTAACCCGGAGATAGTAAAGGCGAGCGAGGAGATGTTCTCTGATTTTGAGGGCTGCCTCAGCATCCCCGGCTGGATAGGCGAGGTGCCTCGCCACGTGTCTGTGGTGGTCAAGGCTCAGACGCCGGAAGGCAAAGAGATGCGGATCAAAGCGAATGACTACTATGCCCGCGTCCTCCAACACGAAATCGACCACCTGAACGGGGTGCTTTTCACCGACCGTATAGTCGACATCAAGACCCTCCAGAGGCTCGACCCCAGCACCCCCGAGGAAGAAGTACAACTGCTTGAAGTTTAGTTTCGAGTTATTGGTTGTTAGTTGTTAGTTATTAGCTCACCTTACGCAGAGGAAGGTGGAGCAAGACAATTCAATCACAAAGAACGCAAAGAAGAGCGAAGAACACGAAGGATTATTATGGTTTAGTTATGCACGCCAGGAACTATGCAGAATATAAAAACCTTTGTGTGCTTCGTGCTTCTTTGCGTTCTTTGTGATTAAAGATAGGCTCATCTATGACGATTGCGTAAGGTGAGTTGTTAGTTATCCTCTATGAATACATCTAACTCGAAACTAAGAACTAACAACTCGAAACTCCTTTATGATGCTTCTTGTGCCTTCTGTACTGCCGGCAGCAAGCAGGCGTTGCGATTCGTACCGTCCGGCACGCTCGACCTGCTGGATGTGAACGATCCTGCTGTCCAGGCGCGGTACGGCGTCACCCCGGAGGCCGCACAACGCGAGATGCACTTGATCAGACCGAACGGTAAAGTGAGCGCCGGAGCAGATGCGATTCGCAACCTCTTGCGTCTTAGCCCCTGGGCCTGGCCTCTCGCCCGGTTCTGGCGCATACCAGGCTTCCCGTGGTTGGCCGACCGTGTATACGCGTGGGTTGCCGCGCACCGCTATCTATTTATGGGCAAGATCGCACCTTCTGCTGAATGTGAGAACGGGGCGTGCAAATTATACACCGGCAGGCACTAGGTCACGGGTGGAAGAAGAAGGCCACTGCCAGTATCGCGTACAGGGCCAGTAGCTGCACTCCTTCGAACCAGTTGCTCTCACCATCCTGGGTGATATTGTTGATGATAAGCATAGTCACGCCGATGGCTGCAAGCTCGAACAGGCTGAAGAAGAGGTCAAGCGGCTTACCAATGAAGAAACCGATCAGCACCAGCACAGGGGCGACAAATAATGCGACCTGCAACGTAGACCCCATAGCGATGTTGACCGCAAGGTCCATCTTGTTCTTCATAGCGACAATTACCGCCGTCAGGTGCTCGGCTGCATTACCTATCAGCGCCACAAGAATTACGCCTACGAAGAGCTCGGTCATGCCGAACTCATGCGTGAGGTAGTTCACGCCTTCCACCAGGAACTCGGCCATGAAGGCCACGAAGAGAGTAGCTCCCATGAGCACAAAGATTGAGTGCTTTATGCTCCATGCCTGGCCGTGCATGTCCAGCTCTTCTTCTTCGGAGTAGAGATGCTTGTGCGTGCGCAGAAAGAAGATAAGCTGGGCTATATATGAGCCGAGCAGCAGAATTGCGACGCCTATACTGACCTCTTCCCTTAGAAGTTCGGTCAACTCGGTCGCGGGGGTAGTGAGGGCAAAGGCAGCGGGGATGAAGAGGCCCGCCGCCGCCAGCGTCAACTGCGATGCCGATACGCCCGCCGCTGTGCGATTGAAGGTCTGCTTTTCGCGTCCCAACCCGCCCAGAAAGATGGCAAGCCCCAGCACAAAAAGCACGTTCCCAATAATCGAGCCTGTAATCGACGCCTTGACCACTTCGTACAGACCTGCTTGCAGGGCGAAGAAGGCAATAATCATCTCTACGGCGTTGCCGAACGTAGCGTTCAACAGCCCCCCGATGCCTGCGCCTACTCTCAAGGCAAGCTCTTCGGTTGCGGCCCCCAGTATCTTGGCGAGCGGTATGATGGCTGCGGCGGAGGTGATAAAGAGCCATAGCTCGCTGAGGCCCAGTAACTTCACGATGAAGGCTATCGGGATGAAGAGAAGGAGTGCATAAATGGCAATTTGGAAGATGGAGGCGCGCTCCGGCCCGGTCATGTCAAGGCCGATATAGCTGAGCGCACGTAGAAATGGGTTGGCGGTTGCCTGTGCCTGCCGCGCCAGCATCTTCTCATTTGGCTCGTGGGTATCAGTAAGTACGTTTCCTGCCTTGCCTTCCGCCATTAACCTATACCTCCTTGATGCCTCTGAGTAGCCGGCCGCCTCTGTCCTGCGCAAGCGGTCCGCATATTGTAACATATACGCCTTCTGGGAGTTGTTAGTTGTTAGTTGTTAGGAAAGCGTGGACAGGAACCAACAGCTCCGACTAGTGTTTGAACTTTCCGCCATTCGTAACGTATAATTCAGTGTCACGCAATCGTGCGAAGCGCCGGGCGTGACGTTTCGTCTATTGCCGTTTGCGCGTGTGCCGCCGATGGCACTTTCAAGCTAAACCTCTCTAACTCATCCAAGAATCAGGAGTACTTAATGGAAACAGGTAGGACTAGAAATCCCTTTCTCAGTATTTTGATCATAGCCCTGGTAGCGATAGCGGCTTTCGGCCTGGGAGCCGCAACCATGTACGTGATGAACCAGGCAGGCGGATCAAAGCTGAACGTACCTAATCCGCAGGCTGGCACAGTCAACGAAGGCTCTAGTTCAGCGGAACCGACGCTCCAGAGGCCGAATGTCCCGCAGGATGTCAACGCGCAGTTCGATTCCTTCTGGAAGACTTTTGAGGCTATCAATCAGGAGTATTACAACCGCCCGGTAGACCGCCAGAAGATGATAAACGGCGCTACCAAGGGCCTGGTAGAGGCGCTGGGCGACGACTTCTCGTCATTCCTCACTACCCAGGAAGCGACCAACCTCAGCAGCACGATGCAGGGCAACTTCGAAGGCGTCGGGATGTATTTCGAGAAGCGAAACGACCTGCCGACCGTAGTGGCCCCTATCCCTAATACTCCCGCCGAGCGTGCCGGTATTCGGGCTAAAGACCTCATATTGGCCGTGGATGGGCGCGACATCACACAGCTAACAACCGACCAGATAGCGAGCCTTATCCGTGGCACAGCAGGCACAAAGGTGCGCCTCACGATGCGCCGGGGCAACCAGCCTACCTTCGACCTGGAGCTTATTCGCGCACGCATCGAGGTACCAGCCGTCACGCTCAAGATGCTCGATAACAATATCGCGCACATCGAGGTCAATATATTCGGCGATAAGACGACACCGGAACTGGACGCGGCCATCGAGGAAGCCCAGAGTAAGAAGGCAAGCGGCATCATACTTGACCTGCGCAACAACGGCGGTGGTTACGTCGTGGCTGCCCAGGAGATGCTGGGCCGCTTCCTGACAAAGGACAAGATCGCCTTCTACGAGTCTCGAAAGGCCGATGGCACCCAGGACGAAGCGATGCCGGTGATTGCCAATGGGTCCACCGCGCTGGATATTCCTTTGGTCGTCCTGGTGAATGGTGGGACGGCTTCCGCGTCGGAGCTGGTATCGGGCGCGCTTCAGGACTATGGCCGCGCCAAGCTGATAGGCGAACAGACCTTCGGCAAGGGGTCGGAGCAGCACGTTCACGAATGGGCAGATGGGTCGAGCGCGCGTATCACCTTCGCTCACTGGCTCACACCCAAGAAGCGCGATATCAATCCCAGATTACAGACTATCACAGATGCGAACGGCACCCCGGTGCTGCCTACCTTTACCCCCCTGCCGAGTGTGACTCTTCCCGCCGCAGCCGCTACCTCCACCGCCGAGGCACGCCCTCTCGTTCCTACCCTCAAGGACCGCGGGTTAGCCCCTGACATCGAGGTCATACGCACCGAAAAGGACTACACCGATGACAAAGACCCACAGCTTGAGAGGGCGGTGGAGTACCTCAAGTCCAGCAAGTAATACTTTGTCCCAATTACGAATTATGTACGGGTTCACCGCAGAGACGCAGAGTCGCAGAGTTTTTAATTGTTTTGAGTGACGAATTACGAGAATGGCAATCAATTCGTAATTCGTAATTCCCGAAGGGTAAATCATTCTATGGATGTTGCGCAGTTGATACTTATAGTGGCGGGACTGTTGATAGCAGCGGGGGGCGTGCTGATGTTTGTGCGTGGCGCGCGTGGGCCGGAGTCTTCGCCGCGCCGTGCTTATACGCCTATAGGGATGATCTTTCTGGGCGGACTGATCGCTTACAGGTCGTTTGCAGAGTTCTCGACGATGGACGGTCAGGACCTCCTGATAACATTCCTGTTTGTGGTGGCCCTTCTCAGCCTGCTGGGGTTGCAGTTTTTCGTCGCGGATAAGCGGGTCGATTTATGAGTTACGAATTACGAGAGTTCGCTACGCTCATACCGCCAAGACGCAAAGAGCGCCAAGTGGTTCTGCTTCGCATTCAGGCCAAGTTTATTATTGTTTTGAATTAGAACGGATTAATCAATTCATAATTCATAACTCATAATTCCCGAAGGGTAAGTAATGGATACTCTCGAGACCTATTTCTTATGTGACGGCTGCCAGAGTGCTGAAAGTGTTGCCCGACGGCTGGCCGATTTCCTTAGCACGGCTAGCCGCACGATAGATATGTGTATATATTCGTTCAAGCTCAGTCCCGAACTGCGAGATATTGTGTCCGGTGCCTTGCGTGAGCGTGAAAAAGCAGGTGTTTCAATCCGTATCGCGTATGATTCGGCCCTGAATCCGCAGCCTCCTATCCCTGAAGTAGACGATTTCACCAAATGGACCACGCCTGATTTCGTCAAGTCGTTAGGTTTCCCAAGCAAAGGTATTTCGGGCGAGCGTGCTTTGATGCACAACAAGTATATTGTCATTGATGTGGGCGAACCGAGGGCGCGAGTCTGGACCGGCTCAGCCAATTTCAATGATGATAGCTGGCATCTTCAGGATAATAATAATCTGATACTAACCTCGGAACGACTGGCGGAAATATATACATACGACTTCAACGACCTGTGGAAGGATGGAAGGGTTGAGAGCGATTGTATCAACGACAGCAGCGAAGCTACACTGGAATACAAGGGAGAGCCTGCGCACGTGGTGGTCAACTTCTCGCCCTGTGAGGGGGAATGGATCGACGCCAGCCTGACCCGCCAGATAGAGCGTACCACCGAGCGGGTGACGCTTGCGTTCGCGGTATTGACATCAGGCAACATGCTCGAAGCGTTACACGGGCTGATGCAGCGTGGGGTCCCGTTCGATGGGGTTTATGACGAGTCGCAGATGAATGGGGTGAAGTACCAGTGGGAGCAGGTGCCCGACAACCACTGGAAGATAGGCGCGTTCGCCGAGATAGTAGAGTACGGCAAATTTGTTGGAAAGAAGAGCATACCGTGGACGCCGGTGAGCACGCACGACTTCATGCACAACAAGGTTATGGTGCTTGACGACGTGGTGATTACAGGCTCATATAATTTCTCGCGCCACGCCCAGGGGAACGCCGAGAACTCCCTGATTATCAACTCCGCGCCGTTGGCTCGCACTTACCGTGATTATATCGACAAGCTTAAGGTGAAGTATAAGGGTTGGCCGGGGCGCGGGCCGGGTGATGGCGTTATGGGCCAAGCAGCGCGGTTAGGAGTGATAGAGCCGCCAGCGTACATACGACTCCCATACTCCAGTCCGGCTTGATTCTGCTCAGGGAAAGCCTTCCGGCCACGGCTGCCGTTAGCGCCAGAATTGTATAGGCAACTGCTACCCTCCAAGGGTCCTCGAGCCTGGGCAGCGCCCAAAGTGGGGCGGCAGCGAGACCGAGCCAACCGATCAGTCGCATAGCCAAAGAGAGGCTATTAGCCGCCTGGGGCGCAAGTGCTGCTATACCCAACAGAACGGCAAGCAGTGATATCCAGCCGGATAGCCCTTCGTTCGTATCCAGTAGTGTTGTCTGCCCCGCCACAGGAACAACCACGGCGGTGAGGATGGCAAGCTCCGTAAAGCGGATGCGTGGGGTAATGACGTCAGCCTTACTGCCTGAATAGCGGTCGAAGTCGAAGGCAAACGAAACAGCGAGAAGGCCCGCGAGCGCCAGCCTGTCGGTTGGGAATGTAAGCAAGGTTGTGCCGTGGACGGGCAGGAGCGCGACAGCAGCCCACGCAGTTGCCAGCGCGGGCAGGTCCGCTCGTAAGAAGTCTGATAACAGGGCACCAGGACTCATTAGCCCCTTTCCTTTTACGGAGAAGCGAAGACCCAGGATTACCGCCAGCAGCCACAAGCCGCCAGGGTATAAAAAGAGCCTCGGCAGCAAGGCGAGGGTCCATTCCGAGAACCCGGCAAGATCGTTCATCTCGTGTCTGCTTCCGCTTCCGATGTTCGACGGGAAACCCAGCGGACGAGCCGCCTGAGCCAGTAGAGAGTCACGAAGGCCAGGAAGATAGCCACCATCATGCCGGTCGCGGGAAGTCCAGCCGAGAGACTTGACTGCGTGGGCCTGACCATTAGACCCACTCCCCAGTCGCCTGTTAGAGTAGAGAGCGCCCCGACCCCGCCTGCCATAGCCTGCACAGCCGGACGTATCGCAAGCTCAATGGGTAATTGTGGATAAGCTGCAATGGCAAGAGCGAACGCGACAATGAGGGACGGAAGCCGGTAGCCTGTGGTTTCGCCTGACCTCCGACTTTCCAGAACGATTAGCAGGCAGGGAAGCAACAGGGCTGCCACCACCCCATATCGCAGGTCGAGGGTCCCCTGCGCGATGAGCCATATCCCCGGCAGTGTCACAGCAACGGTGATCCCGGCAGTGCGACGTGTGCCTACATCAATTCGTAATTCGTAATTCGTAATTCGTAATTCCCCTATTGTGGCGGCCATGCCCGCGCCCACGAGCATAAGCCATACCGCACCGGCAGCGGCGAGAGGGGTCCCGGCAGCTAAACCTAGCGCGGCGACTACGCAGCCTATCCACACCCACCCGAATGCCTGTATCTGTCTGGACGTATCAGGAGCAAGCCCAGCCCAGGCACCCACAAGCAGCATAGATGTGCCTACCAGCGCAAGTATCCAGATGCCAAAAGGGCCAAGGGGGGCAGCCACCAACGCCTTCACAAGCAAGATAGGCGCAGCTATAGCATACAGCCAGGACAACCGTAACGTCGTCACGCCTGATATAGCCAGAAGCGCAAGCCATACTCTCAGGAGGACTACCGCAGCCAATACCAGCACTATTGCCGGGTGCCACGGCTCGGCAGCGCCTCCCAAAGGTGGGGCAAACGGTGTTATCAAGCCGAGAAGGATCGCCGCCAACAAGGGTATTCCCGCCAGG
>JBBRVL010000010.1:0-25990 GCA_038246925.1 Chloroflexia bacterium | reverse complement strand
GGCGCGCAGGAGGTCGCCAACCGTCAGCACGAGGCTAATTATCTGAGCCGGGCGATCCTCCTCAGTGACGGCCTGGCAAACGTGGGGATTGTGGATACAGAAGAGTTGGCGCACCATGCCTCCGAATTGCGCGAGCGGGGCATCGGCACAACTACTATGGGCATCGGAGCTGACTTCAACGAGGAGTTGCTTGAGAAGATGGCGATCAAGGGTGGAGGCCACTTCTATTTCATCGAGCAGGCAGCCCAGATACCCGACTTTCTCCACCGGGAGCTTGGCGAAGTGCTGTCTACCTGCGCCCGCCGGGTGTCATTGGAGTTGGACCTGCCGGAAGGAGTGGGAGCTACCTTGCTCAACAGCTTTGAGGTCGAGCGTGGAGGCCCGTTGCGCGTACGACTTGACGACATGATAGCAGGCGAGGTTCGCTCGTTGCTGTTCAAGCTCGACATTTGCACCGGATCGAATGGCTCGACGCTGCCGCTTCCGTTGCGCCTCAGCTATCTTGATGTAGAGACAGGAGAAACGCTCACCGTTTCAAGTGCCGAAGCCGTGCTCACGTACGCAAGCAAGAGTGAGTGTGACGCGGAAGCGCCCGATGCCAGTGTGCTTGAAGAAGTGGCCCTGTTGCAAGCAGCCCTTGCTAGAGAAGAGGCGCTCCGCTACGATGCGGAAGGGGACTACGCCAAGAGCGCAGCCAGCCTAGCAAGCGCTGCCTACCAAGTACGAATGGCAGCACCTGCTTCGCCCGCCGCAATGGCAGAGGCAATGAGCCTGGAAGCCGAGAGTAGTGAGGCCACCGGAGGGTTCAGCCCCCGCAAGCGGAAGCTACTGCACTACGACCAGTCTGCGCGACGGCAGAGCCGGGAGAAAGAGGGATTAGGGATTAGGGATTAGGGATTGGGGATTGGGGATTGGGGATTAGGGGTTAGAAAATAGCTACTAATCCCTAACCCCTAATCCCTAACCCCTAATCCCTAATCCCTATACTCTATGGCCTATCCTCGGCTATACTTAGTGTGTGCAAAACCTACCCGCGATTTACGTACTGGGCCACAAGAACCCCGACTCTGATGCTATCTGCTCGGCGATTGGGTTTACAGCTTTGCTGCATGCCCAGGGCCGGGCTAATGCTGTAGCCGCCCGGCAGGGTGTGTTGCGTCCCGAGACAGCTTATATCCTCGAACGCTTTGGCTTGCCGGTGCCGCTCCTCGTTACAGATGTACGCCCGCGGGTGGCGGATGTCATGACGGCTCCCGCCCTATCTGTGCCTGAGGAGACCTCGCTCTACGAAGTTGGGCAGATGCTTCAGCGTGATGGTGTGCGCGCGGTATCGGTGGTGGATGATCAGGGGCGGCTGTGCGGGATAATTGGCATAGAGGACTTTGCCCGAAGCTTCATCAGCGGTCTTGACCTTGACCAGTTGGACCACGTGCCTCTGAGCCTGGATAATGTGCTGAGGGCGCTGGGGGGTCGGCTGCTGGTGGATGCGCCGGGTCGCACCCTACGCGACAGGGCGATGGTCGGGGCTATGGAGATCGATACCATGCTCAAGCGTATCGCCCCCGACATCCTGCTTGTCATGGGCGACCGCGAAGATGCGCAGAAGGCTGCTATCGAGTTCGGAGTTGGCGCGCTCGTTATTACCGGCGATACGCCCGTTTCCGAAGAAATACTTGAGCTTGCCCGTGAGCATCAAGTTACCGTTATCTCTGTCGCCCACCATACGTACACTACGGTGCGCCTGATCCACATGAGCACAGCCATACGCCATGTTATGCGCAGGGAGGTAATTACCTGTGAGCCGGACGACCTAGTGGAGGAGGTAAGGGAGACATTGCAGACGGGCAGGGTTCGTGCCCTGGTAGTGGTGGACGAGAACAGGAAGGTACTGGGTATCATCAGCCGCACCAATTTGCTGCGGCAGGTGCGCCGCCAGGTGGTGCTTGTAGACCATAATGAGCGCAGCCAGTCGGTGGCGGGCATCGAGGAGGCAGACGTTATAGGCGTCATCGACCATCATCGCGTGGCCGACTTCCAGACACGCAGTCCCGCCTTTATGCGAATGGAGCCTGTGGGTGCTACCAGCACTATTGTAGGCAAACTCTTTGCCGAGGCTAACATCCCTATACCTCAACCAATCGCGGGCGTGTTGCTTTCAGGCATACTGACCGACACTTTACTCTTCCGAGGGCCGACTACAACCCCGGAGGACCAGAGAGTTGCCGGAATACTGGCCGAGCGTGCGGGTGTTGATATAAACGAGCTTGGAGCGCGCATACTTAACCTCGCCTCAGACGTATCCGACCGCTCCGCCGACCAGATCGTGATGTCTGACTTCAAGGAGTTTCGGGTAGAAGATTCCCACTTCGGACTCGGTGTATTCGAGACGGCTGACGGGGAAGAGGTATTATCAAGGCGTGTGGAACTGTTGGAGGCAATGATGCGTATTCAGAGGAAAGGATATACTAGCGTGCTTTTCGCAGTGATAGACATCATCCGTGAGAATACGACAATTCTGGCCGTCGGCCATGTTGAGGCCGTGGCTGAGACCTTCGGGGCTGAGTTGGAAGACGGTCATACCGTGCGCCTCAAGGGGATACTCTCCCGCAAGAAGCACATTGTCCCCTTGCTGGGCAACCTCGCGCAGCGCATAAGTAGTTCAGTGCACCGCAACTAACACCAGCAATAATTCACCTAGCGCAACTTAGTAATTCGTCATTCTGAGCTACATGTGGAGGGTGCCTATATGACCAAGCTATTCAGAAACTTACCCATTGGCTGCCGTGTCGCAATATACATCTGGGCAGTAGCTAACCTGATAACGCTTGGATTGTTTATTGTTGGGCCAGATAGCTATAGAACTTGGTTTATTACTTACGGCTTTTGTCTGGAGCAGCTCGCCTTCTGGACACTCTTTGTCATTGGCGCGAACGAGTGGCGAAACCGTTAAGCCAGGTTTGCAAGCTAGGTTTGCAGGTATGCGAAACGTATAACTGCCCTATTTTGCTATGTCGCGCCTGTTCAATCCGATAAGGCTTCCGGCACCGAGAATGAGAATTGCCGCGATCAATGCCAGCATTCCACCCCACTCTATCCCTGCTACCATCGGTTTGCCGTAAAGGTGAAAGATCGAGAGGTTGAGCGCGGCTTCGGGCAGGCCGAGAAATGGGGCGAATAGCTCCAGGAAGAACATTGCTACCACTACAGCTATCGTTATAGGCATCGCGGCTCCCGGCCTCTTGAGCCAGGTGGCAATGCACAGCCCGAAAGCCGCCACTACCAACGCTACCGGTAGGCTCGCGGCTAACGCTTGCCACACCCGCAAAGGGTCGAGACTTATACCACTGATTGCTGCTCCCAGAATGAGGCTGGCACCGATAACCAGCAGCATGACCAGCAGGGAAAGCACGATGCCAACATAGCGTGCGGCTATTAGCTGCCACCTCGGCAAGGGCATCGCTGCCGTCAACTCCATCCGCCCTTCTTCCTCCTCGCTTGACCACTCTCCGACCTGGGTGATAGAGAATACCACCAGAAGCACCGGGAAGTAGGTGAAGAACGCGATTGAAATGTAAGACTCGTAGGTTGTGATGTTACCAAATAACGCTGCGAACAAGGGTGTGTTGCTCATTACCTGCCGTATAGGCTCCAGAGCTTCTTTAGCTGTAGTTACAATCATGAGAGCGAATAGCCCCAACCCCGCACTCCAGCCGACAGCCGACCCCAGGAGGTCCCGCGTGCTCTTGCTGAATACCGATTTCAGCAGTCGCTCAGAGCCGCCTGTTGCTTTCGCACCTTGTGAACGTAGCGAGAAGAGGCGGAAGGTCGAGCCTATGTCACGCCGGGAGAAGACCAGCGCGGAAAGGATCGTCAGCCCCGCCGTCATCACCAAAAGCACAGCCAGGGCTGCCCAGTCCATGCCGCGTCCTGCGACCAGGGGCTTGCTTGCCGTAAAGTAGCGGAAGGGGAGAAGCCAGGTGAGCCATTTCAGGCTGGGGATGCCGCCAAGTACGTTGTTCAGTAAAAAGGTCCCGAAGATGAGACCGCCGGTGACGGATGATGCCGTTCGCCTGACAAGGAAGAATTGGCCCATGAGCAGGCCCACCGCCCCCCAGAAGCCGACCAGGACGGCTATATTGAGCATCGCCAGCACAAGGTCACCCGCCGGTACAGGCTCACCAGCCAGGATGATGCCAATCAGCATGCCCATCCCCACAAGGAAGTTGGCTATTAATATGATGACTACAAGTGCAGATGCTTTTTGCCTGATTACCGACTGACGGCTGTGTGGAGTTGACAGCAGCATATCGAGCGCGCCCACCTGCTCTTCACCCCTTATCAGGCCAACGGCCACTATCGCTACCCACAGGCTCATCATAACAGGCACAAAACTGATCACGCGAGTGGTCAGAAAGCCCCCGATAGTGTCCAGCGCCGTGATTTCGCCCATCAGGAAACTAAACGCCTGGAATGCCTTTGCGACCTCGGCAGCCATTCTCGCTCGCTCTGCGCCTGTGCCGCTTATCACAAGAGGGTATTGAGATGCTCCAGCGGCGGTAAGCAGCGCAATCCCACCTCCCCAGGCAAGCAGTCCTGCCCGGTTGTCGCGTATGCTCTTTAGGAAGATGTTACGGAGTAGCATAGTTAGGGATGAGGGGTTGGGGATTAGGGGTTGGGGATTAGGGGTTGGGGATTAGGGGTTAGGTTCAAACTTTGAACTCGTTAGGGATTGGGTGTTAGCTATCCTCGCTTTGTCACTGACTTTCCTGGTAATATGCGAGGAATGTTTCTTCGAGCGTAGGCTCGTGGCTGGTCATCGAGAGTACGGGGTAAGATGCAGCTTTCTTTAGTACTGGATCCATATCGCCGGATACCGTGAGCTTGATAGAGTGATCTGTAGCTGTCACGCTGCTGACATTGGGTAGAGAAGAGAAGGCCTGCTGCACTTCGTCTGTGGCCGGTATGCCGAGCGTCAGGGTCATGTGGTAAAGTCGTTCGGCAACCACTTCGCGCACCGAGCCAGAGCGCACCAGGCGTCCCTCTCGGATGATGCCAACGCGATCACAGCTATGCTCGACCTCGCTCAGCACGTGCGACGAGAGAAAGACTGTTGCTCCACCTTCTCGTGCTTCAGCTAACATGCGGAAGAACTCTTGCTGGTTGAGAGGATCGAGGCCGCTCGTCGGCTCATCGAGTATCAGCAGGCGTGGGCGGTGCATAAATGCCTGCACCAGTCCCACTTTTTGCTTGTTCCCTTTGGAGTACTCACGGAACTTCTTACCCAGGTCCAACTGAAGCCGCTCGGCGTAACTTTCTATCACGCTCTGCTCGACACCACCTCGCAGGTTGCCCAGATAGGTGAGCGTCTGTCTGCCGGTGAGGTTGTTCCAGAGGGCAAGCTCGCCAGGCAGATAGCCGACGAGGGCCTTTATCGCTACAGGTTCAGCCTGGCAGTCCTTTCCTGCGATGAACGCCTTTCCGTGCGTGGGACGTATCAGGTCCATCAGCACGCGGATAGTGGTCGTCTTACCCGCGCCGTTCGGCCCCAGGAAGCCGTAGACCTCTTCGTGTTCTACCTGTAAATCGAGGTCAATCACGCCACGAGCCGGGCCGTAGCTCTTGGTCAGGCTCCTCGTTTCAATCGCAGGCACGTTTGCGGCCATGTAGAGCTTCTCCTGTTCCGGGCTGCCTCCATGTGGATGCAAAAGGCAAGTTTACCCGGCGAAATCACCTGTTGGAAGGATAGCACGGCTTTTAATGCGTGTCAACGGAATCACAAGAGCCAGGCAGGGCGAGGGCAGGGGCTATGAAGATCAATACTATGCTTAGGCAGTATGCGGAACTTACAGGATCTTCATAAGTGGGGCAGAGAATGTTATAATGACAGCAATCTCGTAAGGGGCTAACATACATCGAGCGTATCGCTAGCCTTCCCATATCACATATGGCAACCAAAGGACCGTATGCCTACTAACTGTATAGGGCACGAAGATACGAGAAGATTACAGCGTGCGGCGCACCACAACGAGCGTGATCTTGCCCGCCACAAACCTGATGCCGCCCATGAGATTGCACCTCTGTATACTCATGGTCCCATAAGTGCGAAGGGATTGACCGGACGCGGCAATGCGCCCGTGCGTGCAGCTATGTTGCAGAGGGCACAGCAGACCTATGGGAACCGTGCCGTCCAGCGCGCTCTCAGGAGTTGGGCAGCTCCCTCCGGCTCATTTCAGCCGGTCCAGCGTGAGGTGTCCGATGGGACAGACCTCGATGGCCCACCAGTGCAGGTGCCGACAGTCCACCTCAAAGGCAAGCCCCATGTGGTGACCCATTATGGTAAAGGCGGCCTCAAACTTCAGGGCAAAACTAAAGCCACATTCGACGGAGGCGTGGTTGAGACTAAGGACCAGGTTACGGAAGCCGCCACCGGCTGTAAAGGGTGCAAAGACGAGAGTTGCGTGCTGGTAAAAGGGACCGTAGCCATGACCTTTACGGCGACCACCAAGGTGACGCTCCCCTCGGTGCCCAAGAAGAAGCCCAAGCTGACCCCCTGCCAGAAGGCTATCGTCCAGGATGCCATTGACACTACCCTGTCTGATCACGAAGATGAGCACGTGGCTGCTTTTGAGCAATATAACGGCACAGTCGATGAGCCTTTCGAGCTGACGACCTGCCAGAAAAAGTCAGCGTCGGCAGTCAAGAAGTTAGCTAATAATAGGCTGAAGGCCGTGGAGAAGGATCGCCGTAAAGAGGCCAAGGACGCAAGCGCCGCACTAGACCCGTTCAACTTCGACCTGGATTTATCGTGTGAAGAACCTGCCCCGGAGGAAGCCACACAGGGTACAAGTGGCGGCAACAATGCGAGCGGCGTGGTAGATGTAGAAATATAAAGGGTCTGAGGTTCCAGGGAGAAAAATAAGGACGAGCAATAAGCGGCGAAGGCTATTGGGTGGGGTCGCTTTGTCCAACTTGAGGAGAATTGATGTTACCCAACAGCCTGAAAACCAAACTGAGCAACGATGAGCCTGTCTACGGTATGCTCACGCCTATATACGATCCGGCTATAGTGGAACTGATCGGTCACCTCGGCTTCGACTGCTATTTTCTCGATTGTGAGCATGGCGCGGGGGGGCCAATGCAGGCCGAGCATGTCGTACGCGCCTGTGAGACGGTCGGCATGACACCCTTTGCTCGTGTGCGCAGCACCGACCCCAAGCTGATATTGCAGTTCATGGACGCAGGAATAATGGGCGTGATGATGCCTGGTGTGATGGAAGCCGATGATGTGAAGCGCCTTGTGGAGGCGGTCAAGTATCCGCCACTGGGCAGGCGCGGAATCGCTCCCGTTCGCGCTAATGAATACCTGTTCGGTTCGATGCCGCAGGCTGAATATGTACCCTTTGCCAACGAGCAGACGATGGTGCTGCCTCAGATAGAGACGATGGAGGCGGTCAAGAACCTCGACAGACTGCTGAAGGTAGAAGGGGTTGACGGGTATTTCGTAGGCCCGCGCGACCTCTCCATGTCGATGGGCTTCTCTGATGGGCCGGGTCACCCGGAGGTGAGGGCGCTTATTACCGAGATATTCGATAGGGTGCGAGGCGCCGGGCTGATTACAGGCACCGTAGCGGGCAGTGCGGAGGAGGCAAGCGATATAGTTGAGCGCGGCGGGCGCATCATCCTCGGCTCAGTTCAGGGGCTTTTGAAGCTGGGAGCGGGGTCGTTTCTGTCTGGGAGGGGTCAGGGATTAGGGATTAGGGGTTAGCCCTCAACTTACGAATCCCCAACCCCTAATCCCTTATCACAGCACGTCCATATCACGGTGCACAAACTCCCTGTCGAACCGGAAGGGGTTAGCATCAGGCGCTACTGTGCCGATAATCGTGTCTACCACCAGGCGGCTGCCGCCACCGCTTGCCATTATGCCGTGGCCGCTGTAGCCGCAGTTCAGGTAGAGGCCGGGGATGGGGGAGGGGCCGAGGTAGGGACGATGGTCAGGTGTGTAGGCGTATTGCCCGGCTTGCAGGAACCAGTTAGACGTTTGCCGTGCCCATACATCTCGCCAGAAGGGGCTGATGCGGGCTACAGAGTGGTCGCTCGATGGGTCGAGGAGGCCGAAAGCGAAGTCGCTGCTGGTCGGCACCTCCTCTAAAGGTGGACCCGGTGGCACGCCGGGGGACGTTCGGAGGAGGTAAGCGCCGCGCAGGGCAGGCCGCCAGTGGGCACCCGTGTCTTCGTCTATGGTCATCGGCGCGTCGGGCGGCACTTCGGGAACATCAGGCATGATCATCTTCTGGCGGCGAACGAGGGCGAGCGGGAGTTCGAGACCGGCAAGAAGGGCCACTTCACCGGAAAACGGCCCGGCGGCTATCACTACCTTATCAACGCTGATGTATCCGTTAGAGGTTTGGACCCCAGATATGCTTCCGCCCTGTAGGTCTATGCCTGTGGCAGCCGCGTTGACCACGAAGAGGGCGCCACCGGCAGACGCGGCGGCTGCATAGCCCATCGTCAGGCGGCGCACGTCTAACCAGCCGTCCCGCGCGCGGTAGCGGGCACCCAGGACCTCGTCTGATATGTATGGGAAGCGGCTGCGAACCTCGTCACCGTCGATCCATTCAACATCAGTCAGCCCCCATTCGTGCTGCCGAGCTACGAGCGCCTGCTGGCGGGCCATCAAGTCGGGGGAGGTTGTCAGCCAGAGGTAGCCTTGCTGGCGTAGTTCCAGGTCGTAGCCCGGCAGACCGGCAACCTCCGCGAAGTTTTCAAACAGGCTGATGCTCTCCTGGACCAGAGCTATTTCCGCAAGGTTGTCGAACTGCGCGCGGAATGCACCTGTCGAGGCCGGTGTAGTGAGGGTGCATAGAGCCGGGCGTCGCTCCAGCAGCACCGTGCGGAGGCCCGCCCTCGCCGCGAAAAAGGCTGTTGCCGCGCCCACGATACCGCCCCCGATTACTACGAGGTCGGCGGTGGCGGGCAGATTAGTGGTGGTAGCTAGGGGAGACATAGCATTACCTGGAAGCACAGAAGGTATGTAGGGGCGGACCCGTGTGTCCGCCCTGTTCAGGTTGCTTACCTGTCTATGGTTGACGGGTGATCCCAGGCAAGGGCGGGCACACGGGTCCACCCCTACGGTCTGGAAATATGCTCTTAGTTGATGGCCCGTAGCACCGCCTCCACTACCTTCTTCCACTCGGCTGATTGGGGGTCGATAACCTCGAAATGGCCCGCCCCTTCGAGCGTAATTAGTTCAACGTTGTCGCCTGCCGCGATGGCAGCCAGGTAATATCTGCGGCTGATCTCGTAGGGCACGTTCCCATCGTTGGTGCCGTGAATCAGCACCTGTGGCACTCCCAGGGGCAATAATTCCCTGGGCGAGCCTGTGGCATAGCGCCCAGGCACGTCATCGGGAGCGCCCCCCAGGAACTCCTCTACCACATTGCTGCTCAACTTCAATTCCCACCCATGACGCAAATCAGCCACACCCGCCAGCGACACAACGCCCTTCACGGGCAAAGGCGAGGGTGTATATAAGGGATCGCCCTCCGGGATGCGAGCACGTCCGGCCAGCCAGAGGGCAAGGTGGCCCCCCGCCGAGTGGCCTATCACCACTACCCGTTCGAGGTCGAGGTTGTATTTGGGGGCAAGCTCGCGTAGATAGTCGAGGGCGGCTGCTACGTCGAGGAACGTGCCGGGCCAGCCGCCGCCCTCGTTGCCGATGCGCCTGTACTCTATGCTCCATGTCGCCACACCCTGGGCTGTAAGCGCGGCGCACGCGGGGCCTATATGCTCAAGGTCATATGCCTCCCGCCAGAATCCTCCGTGGACAACCACCACAACCGGGATTTTGGATTTCGGGTTTTGGATTTTGGATTTATCGGGGAGGCGTAGGTCGCCGAACTGGAATTCACCGGGGCCGTAGGGGATGCGGGCGGCGGTTGGGGCTTTGGGGTTGGAGAAGATATTTGAGGTCATAGAATTGTAGGAGAATAAGACCAGGACGAGTAAAGCAGCCAGGGCAGCGAGCAGAAGGTACTTTGTGCGGTTCACCTGCGGTTCACCACCCTACCTCGGCTCTTATCAGAGGCATTGTCATGCACCTGGGGCCACCACGTGCACGTGATAGCTCGAGACCGCTGATTTTGACTGCATACTTGCGCTCCGGGTGCGAGCGGATTTCTTCGACGCGGCTGGTATTTATGACCCATTTACGCTCCTGGTCAGCCTCGACCTGCCAGCGCACAATATCGCCTTCCGGTATGATATGGTAGCCTGCGGTTTCGAGGGCGTTGTATGTTTGCTCGTTGCGCTCGTAGCCGAGGATGAGGCCGGGGCGGAGGACAAAGGCGTTTGCGCCGTCGGTCCACTGCTCGCGCTCCTGGTAGAGCCTGCTGTTACCACCACAATAGATGGGGTTCAGTGGTCGTCCAAGCTCTTCCTCCAGGCAGGAGACCAGCGACTTCTTCATCGGCTTCAGCTTTGTCGTGCCGTCGGGCTGGATGCCGATACGGATGATGCCGACCTGCTCGCCGCCTCCCGGCATGATAAGCGGTGGGTAGACGAGTAGATCGTCGTGCGAAAGCATGGTAAATATGGTGTCGAGGTGCATTGTAGAACGCTGCTTCGGCATTATGACTGCATAGACGGTCTTGACTGGAGAACCTTCCCTGGCGAACCCGCGCGCCAGGGCATCCACTGCCTGTGCGGAAGTGCGCTCAGAAACACCGACCAGCACAATATCTTCACGGATCACCAGCACATCACCCCCCTCGATGGTGGCTAGCGCATCGTCGGGATTGGCCTCCATCAAGCTATGGGGGGAGAGCTTATCGAACCAGAAGGGCGGGCGCTCGCTGCCTCCGGCGAGTGGGTGGAGCGAATAGACATAGCGCATTAGCAGGGCCTCGCGCATACGGGCGGGGTAAAACATGTGCCCCACAACCAGGCCGTCGCCGACCACGGCGCATGGGTCGCGCATGAACATGAGGTTCGGGATGGGGGTTAGTTGGTACGGCATCTCGGAGAGGTATGAGGTGAGGTCGCTGTGCCTGCCGGGGTGCGGCTTACCCTCGATGAGCCACGAAGTAAGCTGGACGGACTCGACTTCCATAAGCTCTCGGCAAAGGCTCTCGGGGTCGGTATCCGGCCCGACTTGCAGGCGGCATACGCTCTCTACCAGCATCCTGCGCGTCGTCTCGTCCTCCAGGATGTCGCGCAGCAGGTCCGCCGAGTCGAGCACCTCCTCAGGCGGCACGATCACCGAGAGGAGCCTGCGAAACGCCTCGTGCTCATGCTTTGCGAGGTCGAGATAAAGGATGTCATCAAAGAGCAGCTCATGGCGTAGGGCGGGCGTCATCTGCCTCACCTCCTGGCCGGGAGTGTGGATGACTACGCGCTTGAGCTGGCCTATTTCGGATGTGACGTTTAGCATTGTGATTGTTTTGATTCTCTCTTTATGCACTTTTCAGCCCAGGTGTGTTGTCTAGGACCAGGGTGCGACTGCTTGAACATTGGCATATTCAATAGAAGAGGAGCGCGAATAGGGATCCATAGATGAATAGAAAAACGCAACTGAATACGCCAAAAATGAGAAGCGATATTCCCGCTAGCGTCGCCGATCTCTCCCATCCTAAGGTCTTACTGTGGATCGCTCTGAGAATGGGTGCTCCAAGAATAAAAGTTAGAAAAGCTATGTACGTCACAGCACCGCCAACTATAGTTCTTGCAACAAGTTTGATCAGTCCACTGTCGTACAAGGCCCATATATAGGCTGGCTTGCCTATATCCTCGGGATCACCATGTGACATAACCCAATCATTACTGTGTGCTACTGTATTCGCACCAATCAAAAAGACTGCTATACTCACCGCCAGACACAATATCCACAAGAACGCAAATGCATTGCGCTCACTTCTAAGTATATGAATACTCTTATGGTCCGAGGAAGGGGGTATGTCTATACTCATTGAATCCCTCAACTAATCGACGATTGACTCTTCCTGTCTGTTAACCACCACACCTCTCGAAATGCGCGACCTCCTCGATGGGGTCATCTGCCTCACCTCCTGGCCGGGGGTGTGGATGACTACGCGCTTGAGCTGGCCTATTTCGGATGTGACGTTTAGCATAGAGGTTTTTCTGCTATGGCCTGATAGTTTTGATCGTAGAGACTGGAAGGCTCAACAACTCCGTATCGAATGTCACAAGATCAACGCCGAGTCGCTGGGCCAGCGCCGCATATATCGCGTCTGCGGCTCTCAAACCGAAATCTACAGAAAGATCAGTAGCGTTCTGCATTAGCTCGGCCAATAAAGGCACAAAGCGCATGACGCCTCGGGTGTTTAGTCTACGCAATTGGGCTATTTGTCTACGGGCCAGGATTGGGTCTTTAGTTACCCTTGAGATGGCGGCAGCAACCTCCAACTCGAACAATGTAGGTACAACAAAGACCTTCTTTGCCCTCAAGTGACGAGCAACCCACAACCTGGAGGCAGCATGGTTCCTATCTGTCACTATAGTGCGACTTATCCATACACTTGCATCAAGCACGACTACCTGCTGCCCGGCCTGGGTTGAACTTCCGAGTGTCTGGGAGGCATTTTCTTCATCCAATGGTTCTAACGTCTCACGTCGTCTATTGCGTCTTGCGCACTCACGCTATCGGGCCACCTTGCGCTTATCTCAGCAGCCAGGCTATCCAGGTCTTCGAGTATGACCTCTACCTCTCTGTCACTCAGGGCAGCTGATTGCACGGGGACCAGTCGCGCTATGGCAGACCCTCCACTCGTGATGTCGATGACCTGACCTTCCTGCACATCGCGCAATATCTCACTTGTATGTTCTTTTAGTTCTTGTATGCCTACGGTTCTCATACCTTTTTAGCTCCAGTCGTCTACGTCGTTTAGGCAACAAACAGCATTGCTCAATTATAGCCGATAAAGTGTGACAGCTACCCACCCCAACGCTCGAAATGTGCGACCTCCTCGATGGGGCGTCGGCCACCGGGGCGGGAGGCAGGCTCGAAGGCTTGCGGATCGGCGGGGTAGCCGAATGCTATGGCTGTGTTCAATTCCAGATCGTCGGGGAAGCCAAGGAGGGCGCGTGCGGGTTCTGGGTGGTGCAACGTTATCATACACGAACCTACGCCTAACTCCACTGCGGCCAGTTGCATATAGGCTGCTGCCTGCCCCGCATCGAACATGATAGACCAGCGTTGTTTAGGGTTCGGCGTGAGGATAAGGACGCACAGGCCAGCTTCGGGTAGCCAACTTGCAAAGTCGCACATCTTTGATATTTCTTCAAGCGTCTCACGTTTCTGCACGGCGATAAACTGCCAGGGTTGCGTATTCTTCGATGACTGAGCGCGCCTGCCCGCCCTCAGTATGGTATGAACCACATCTTCTGGGAGTGGCTGGGGCGCATAAGATCGTACTGCTCGTTTGCGGCGGATAGCCTCTAAAACGTTCATATGAGTTCTCCACTGCTATATACAACATACAACAAGCCAAACCTAATAGCCTGGGAACATGCTGACGCCTATTTCAACGTTCGTTTCGCCTGAATCTGCTGGCGTAGTGATGATGTCTACGAAGTACACGGAAGGCGAGCGTCCCCCACTCGTCCAGGAGTAGTTAAGCCTAGGATCTTCCACGACTCGTCCCCAGGTGCTCAGTTCCCACCCACTGTTTTCAAAGTCATCGGCATAAAATGACTCGATATTTTGTGGCTGGTCTGCGACGGTAAAGGTAATTATCTTCATGATATGAACAGTATCTGCCACGCTTGCCGCAGCAGGGTCAAGTTTGCCAGATTCACCGAAATCTTGCACCCTTACATCTCTGGCGCCTGGGTACAGGGGTGGATTCGCCCAGTTCCCAGGTGGTTTATAATTTTGAATGACACCTTGAATGAGGCCGAGGACGGTTAGGCCACAGAGTAATATCACCCCCAAAGTGCCAAACGACACCTGCAAGATTCGCCGTCGCATCGGATGCTTTCTTACCCCTCCCTCACTAAAGGCAGCAAGAGCGAATGTGCCCCGCCATGCCCCCTCGACAGCTCGGAGCCTTTGATGCGCAACACCCACTTGCCGGGGGTATCGAGGTCGAGTTTGACCGCGCCGATCTGCACATCGTTGATATCGATCTCTCGGTAGCCGTGGCGCACCAGTTCGGCTATCGTGCGCTCGGACGACCTGTAGATGACCACCTTGCCCGGCGCGAGAGCCAGCAAATTAGCCGCGCTGAACCATTGCTCGCGCTGCTGGTCTACAGGGTCGGTGCCGCCGCATGATATGGGTGTGAGGTCAAGGCCATCCTGGCGCAGGCTCTCAAAGAAGTCGGCGGAGCGGGTAGGGCGCACAGGCTCTTCCCCAAGCTCAACCCGCACCACATCGACCGAGGCCGGTCCGTACGGCTCGAATACGGGAGAATAGACCACGCATTCACTGTAGCTGATGACGCTGAATACGCTATCAAGGTGGTTGAAGCCTGCGGGGAGGCGTAGGACGTACAGCACGAGCTTCTCACCCTTCTCGATAGCCTCGGCGCGCCATACGTCGGCTACGCGCTGGACAGCTTCTAAGGTGGTACGTTGGCTGACCCCTAGCACTATCAAGTTGTGCCTTAGCTGCATCACGTTGCCACCCTCCAGGTGTAGCATCGGGGATGAAGCGACGGGCCATGCTGGATCGTTGATGCGCGCGTCTGCCCAGGTCCAGCGCGGGCTTTCCTTGAAGAGAGGGTGGTGGCGCTGCACAAAATCAAGCAGGAGTGGCTCGCGGCTGCGTCCGGGCGCGGCCATACGCGCCAGTAGAAGGCGGCTGTTGATAACCGCTCCCATATCGCGCATGAACATGAGGTTAGGGAGCGGGGTCAAATAGAAGAGACGCCCCTCAACGTATCTCCTGAGAACATCAACATCGTCGTCTGCTAGCTGCGCGCTATGTCCGTTACCTGAGCCGTTACCCTGGGGACCGGGCCTTTGAGATGGCGACCCTCCCGACACCCGTGCCTCTATCCCCTCGATAAGCTCCTCGGCAAGGGCCTCAAAGTCGCCTTCATCACACCAGCACTGGAGGCGATGCTGGAGGTAGTCGAACGAGGATACTTCCTGGCCGTTGAGTGGGCCTGTGTCACGCGTCTCCGAGAGTAGAGAGGTGAGGGAGCCGGGCTGCGCTCCGGGCGCGGCTGCCTTGGGGTCGCCCTCGGGGTCGTGCGGGTACTGAGGCCAGCCGTTACCCTGGAACCACCTGACCAGCACCTCCAGCTGCCCAACCCGCTGCTCCACGGGCGGCATGTCCGACTCCAGCCTGCATACCTGTGATAGAAGGGCGCGGCGCTCTTCCTGTGGGGCAATAGCCAGGCTCTCTGAGAGTAATTGCTTGAAGAAATGCACCTTGACGCCGAGATGGTTCTGCAGGAGATTGGTGAACCAGTCATGCTCTTGCTGGGCGTGCTCGTCGAATAAGAGGTCGTCGAAGAGGAAGTAGTCACGGGTAGAGGGGGTCATGCGCACAAGCTCGCGGCCCGGCCTATGGACAATCGCCTCGCGCAGGCGACCAAATTCAGATGTCATTGATAGCGTCATAGGTTCTAGCAATTCTCTTGAGATGGGGAAAAATACAACTGCCAGTTGGTGTAAATATCGAATCTACTGTGATAAAGTCATAAGACAAGCTCATTAGCGCCGGAGCAACCATTTGACCAACGCTGAACATCTTTTCGGAAAACAGGTAAAGCTAATTAGGCGTACGAAGAAACTAACACAAGCCCAGTTAGCTGAAATAGTAGGACTCTCGGTGAATTATATCAGCCAGATTGAAACAGGTGAAGCCTCTCCTACTTTCCAAACAATAAAAAAGCTGTCCGAGGGACTCGGTGTGGAGATAAAGGAACTATTCGATTTCACTTCCTGGAACAAAGAACCCGAGCAACAGAAAAGAGGTTAGCAGTGGAGAACGATATAAACCCAGATTACAGCATATTGGGGCAAAAGTTGGAGCAGTACTGTAAAAAGTATGCTATACCTCTAGACTCCTTCTTTGAAATCATTAACGACCAAAAAGTCGTCCCCATGTTGCGGGGCAAAGGGATGGAGTACAACGTCTTTTTGGTATTGAGCACTATCCTCAATAGTGCGGAATGGGTTGTCACAAAGCTAAACTTGAGCGCCCAGCCAGGATTACTTGATGAGGATATTTCTATAACCCATCGTAATACAGGTACACGTCTGATAGTCGAGTCTAAGAGTGCAGTAAGGGGTTCAATGCGAACCGGAAGCCGCGCTCGCCTCCATAGAGTACCACATTTCCACGTGAAGTCTCACCGGAGTCGCAGCTTTATAGGTCGTGCGGGCAATGATCGTTACCAAGCAACTGACTTTGATATTATGGTGACGAACCCATCTAATGCTCTCTTTGCGGGAGGTACCATTGGAGCCGAGTTAGAGCTAATTGATGATAATAGGCTAATCGAGGTTCTCTACGAATACTATGGGGTTGGGAGCAAAGAAGAACTCATACAAGCAGCAGACTCTGATTGGAGATTTGTCCTTCCCCCGGAAATCGCGGATGTACAAGGTCTCATTCCACGGACACCCACTGTGTATCTGCAGAATGATCCCTACTGGCTGCCACTAGCTGAGCTTCCAAGGAAGGTAGAGGAGGTTGTACGCCAGAGGGTTGCCAGTAGGCGCTCACGACGTAGTTCGTTATGAAAATCTCTTTACCTGTGTACCGCATCCCTTTTTCCGTTGTCCGTTTAGTTTGATCATCTGTCCTATTGATAGTATAGTTCCATTCCTTCTCTACTATCACATCAGCCCACTCATACAACTCGCGGACTTCGGGGCTATTGTCGTAAGTTAGTAGGAACTTAAGACGCGCACTGTGCTTGCGTAACACCCTGGCTAATCTGGTGTGACTTTCGCTATTGAAGCTATACACGTAGAATTTTTCTTGGTCAGCATTGAAATATGGTGGGTCAACAAATAAGAATGCGCCATCAGGGGCGGCCTCAATTACATCCTCGAAATCTCGGCAACTGAGCATCACACCTTGTAGCTTTTCTGAACATCTACGTAGGTGAATAGGCCAATTCTTCGGTTGCATACTGTACTTCGCACCGTATCCCCAATAACAATTAACCGGATTCATTATGCCTGAATAACTGGTCCTATTTAGATAGTACCAACGAAAGGCACGCTCCAGGCTGTTTGAGGGTTTATAAAGGTTCTTGTAGAAGTGGTGATTCTCCTTAGTTGCAGGTATGCCATCCAATAGGGCAATCAAATCATTCACATGGTCTCGAATATGCAGATAGCAATTTATCAATTCCTCATCGACATCATTCAATAGATTGAAAGCTACCTTTTCTTTTGCGAAGAATATCGACCCGCCACCAGCAAAGGGTTCAATGTAGCGCTCATGCTCCACTATATGCTCAAGAATCAGCTTACGGGCATAGAATTTGCCGCCAGCATATCGGAATGGGGAGTTAATCGCGGTCATTGTTTGCCATCTTAGCCTCCGTCAACAATGTTTCCAACAAGAATGGGCTATTGGCCCGCCATGATATAGGGGATAGTAACATAAATAGTTGAAATTGTTGGATTATTCCACTGCGACATTGATAACATTAGCCGGGAAAACTGACAGCATGAATTCCTGATCTTTAGGTAGCTTGCCCGTGTAGAGCACAACCAGGCTAAATGGCCGTTGCAGTTCTCTTACATAATCATGCAGTTTGCTTTTATCCTTCCCATGCCACAATACCCTTCCTCGCGTGACCGTCAGGTTTTCCTCCGTCTCGGGGTCGGCGACGAGCACCCATTCCGATTCGAACCGGGCATTTATTTCCTCAGCGGTCATTATCTCGCCCATTAGCGTTTCCTCCTGCTTTTGCTCCATCTTACCACGCTTACATCATCGGGGGCGCTTCTATTCCCAAAAGGCCGAGGGCGTTGCGCAAGGTTTGTTTGGCGGCGGCTGTGAGGGCGAGGCGGGAGCGTATCTGCTCTTCGGAGGAAGCCCTCAGTATGGGGCAGTTGTGGTAAAAGCTGTTGAAGGCGTCTGCCAGATCGAAGCAGTAGGTGGCGATTATCACCGGCTTGTACGCTTCGGCTGCGCGTGCTACTTCTTCGGGGAGCCTGGCTATCAGTTCGAGGAGGTTCGTTTCTGGTAGCTCGGGCTGCTTGAAGTCGTAGCGAGTGCCTTCCGCGGGTAGCATCTCGGTGGGGGCCTTCTCAAGGACGCGGGTGGCGCGGGCGTAAGAATATTGGACGTAGGCCGCCGATTGGCTTTCAGGGTTGAGCGCCTGTTCCCATACGAAGATGATGACCTTGTTGTTGTCCTTGTCGAGCATGCCCATCTTAAGCGCACCATAGGCTACAGCTTTGGCTATTGCTCCCTTCTGTTCCTCAGTCAGGTTGCGTGACTGCCCGGCTTCTTTGGCCTCTACTACCGCACGTGCGCGTGCAATCGCTTCTTTCTCGAACTCTTCGTAGGAGGGCGCGCCTCCCTTGCGCGAGGAGATTGCCCCTTCGGGCGTGGTCACTCGCTCGTAGGAAAGGTGGAAGCAGTTCTGGGCCTGTGGAAAGCCCCATAGCTCCAGCACGCGGAAGATTTGCTGCAGGTAGAGCGCCTGGGACGTGTCGACTACGTAAAGGGCGCGGTCGATATGCCACAGGTCGAACTTGCGCCTGGCAAGCTCCAGGTCTTTCGTGGCGTAAAGAGACGTGCCGTCCGAGCGGAGGGCTACCAGTACGCGGAACGCCTCTTTAGGCTCGCGGGTGCCGTCCTTATTGACCTTGAAAAGCTCTTTCTCGTAGCGCTTGCTCAGCTCAGGGTGTTCGCGCAACTTGTCGTCAACGCGGACGATTACAGGCCCACCCGTTGAGCGCAAGTCCTCGGCGATCCCCTTCTGGATTAGCTCGTCAACTACCTCTTTGCCTGGGTGCTCCACCTCGCTCTCGAAGAACCAGGCGTCGAATTCGATGCCCATGTCACCGAATATACGCTTGAGCATTTCCAGGCTCCACTCGCGCGTGTTGTTCCAAACTTCGACTACTTCGGGGTCCTGCGCTTCCCAGAGGGCGAATAGCTCCTTGATCTCGGTCTGCCAGCGCGGCACTTCGTCCCACCAGTCGCGGTGGGCATCGAGCCTGTTATAGTCGTTGCGATAGGCAGTGAGTGGGTCATCCGATTTTGGATCACTTTGTATTCCGTCCTCGTTGCTAACCCCTAATCCCTGATCCCTGATCCCTGATCCCTGAAGAGGGGCTGCATCGCTGTTGGTGGTGTCCATCGTGGAGGACTGAGCTACAAGCATCTCGCCGAGCGCGTGCCACAGGTTGAGCACTATATGGTCGCGGCTGGCGACCACATCTTTCCAGTCGGGGCCGTCACGGGTTAGCAGAGCCTCGGCTAGCTTCTCGGCATGAGGTCTATCTTGCAGGTCGGTGTCGGCCATGGCTTGTAGTGCAAGGGTCAGATGGGCGGCTATTGCAGGGTCGGCCTTGGCTGCGTCCTCGATTAGGCCGACGACGTTGTTGCGGTACTCCTGCCTGGCTACGGCTTCGACGTATATTTTCTCCAGCCATGCACCCCTAGCATTATCCGGCTCTTTGCCCGCGTGGAAGTTCATGTAGGCCCACATGGTCCGCATGACGTGCAGGCCTATGTCGCCTATGTAAGTTGCACCGACTGTATCAAACCCAGCACATTTGAGGATGTTGAAGACGGCCGCGCCCAGCACCACGTTCCGCAGGTGGCCGACGTGCATATCTTTGTGGGTGTTGAGGTTGGCGTATTCGACCATCACGCGCTCGCCCCTGGGAGGCCAGCAGCCGTAAGTGTCGCGTTCTGACAGCACCTGCGCTACCACGCGGTTGGCATACCAGTCCTTATCTACGTAGAAGTTGAGGTAATTGTTGACCACTTCTACTCGCTCGACCTGTTCAAGGGGAGGGAGGGCTGTGGCTACCCTCTCGGCTATCTCCATTGGGCTGCCCTGCGCTCCCTGCTTTTTAAGTTGGAACGCCACCGCCGATCCAAAGCCCCATGCGCCCTCAAGTGGGATGGGGCGCAACGCAAGGTCGAGACCTTCTATGCTGTAACCGAGTGACCTTATAGCATCGCTTATTGCCCTGACTATCTCGGCCTGCAATTCGCCGGAAGGGGAAGCATATTTGTCTGTAGGGGTGTCTATCATGGTGTTCTTGGGTGTGTTTATATGAGGTCTTACAATAAAGTGTAGCACTATTATAAACGCCTCTACGTGCGTGGGCAAGGGATCCCAGGCTTAGGGATTCATGCACCAATCATCCATTGTCATTCTTTGCTTAGTTCAGAATGACAATGGATGATTGGTTCTCGTCGTTGAGGGGCTGTCCTTAAGATGACTTCTAAATCTCTAATCCCCGTTTAGTTCCCGCAATCTGCCCCATACAGCCCACGCAGGTACTGCTTGCCCCGCTGGAGGTTGAAGTCGAACTCTAATTGCGCCTTGCCCGCGTTGAAGCCTTTGAGAGAACGATTGACGGCTGCTTCGAAACTGCCTGAGGGGTACGTTTGCGAGAGTGCTTCGTCGCCATTGAGCACTATCCAGGCGGCGAGGCCGTTCATGTAGGCCCGCGTCTCGGCCTCGATGCTGCACCCCGAGCTGGGGGACAGCGCGCCGGTTACCACATCGTAAGCGTGTGTTGCTTCGTGAGCCAGCACGCTTGCCAGCGCTTCCATCGGGGCGTCGCGTTCCGTTTCCGGTACGATAATCACGTAGGGACGCGACCTGCTGCGGCTAGTTATAAAAGCCCCTCCCACTCCTTCCTCATTTATCTCAGCAAACTCGACATAGACACGATTTTGAATAATTACGCTCGGTACCCACTTGAACTGTGGCGTGCGTCCAAGCGCCTGAACCGCTGGAAGTAGACCCTCCTCTACCAGGTCGGCGAGCCGGGGCGAATCACTCAAATCCTGGTCGGCACCATCGAGGGCGGCTGGAAGGAGCACCCGACTCATCGGGTTAAGGCCGGTCAGGCGGGCGTATTCGACTCCGAGCAGCCCTAGCTGTACGTTGTTTGATGCGGAACGCTCAGGGTGCCACTCGAACCGGTTGCGCTCGAAGTATTGCACGGTATATCGGTTGCCGTCGGCGGCGTTGATTTCCACCAACTCCTCGGATATGGGGTAGCCGTAGACCGCGAGGCCACCGTTGCGCTGCCAGAAGGTTAGAAAGGCGTTAGCGAGGTTGTGTCCCGTCTCTGGAAAGAAGTGTGAAGTGAGGGTGCTGCTACCAAGAGGCGGGCGCTCAAAGATGCGGCCCTGGTCCTCGGTCAGTATAGCCCCGAGGCGGGTGAGAAGCACCTGACGTCGAGGATCGCTTGAAATCTCCGGGTGCCATTCGAGGCGGACGCGCTCAAGGTATTGGACCACCAGGCCATCTTCGTTCAGGGCTTCAGTTATAGGAAGGCCAAGCACATCGGTTGCGCCGTGGGTCTCCCAGAATGAGAAGAATACCCCGCGCAGGAAGTGACCTGTTTGTGGAAAGTATCGAAACTTGCCTTGGCCTACCGAAGGGGAAGCAGGCACCGGATAATCCAGAGGTCCTAAGTATCGTTCAGTACTCAGGATTGAGGAGTGAGTATTAAGTGCAAGCGCAACCGTAGCCTGGCTCCACGAGGTGGAGAAGGCAGCGAGCAACATCAGTACTACGAAGAGAGTGCGCTTGCGGTAGGCGCGAGGGCTGTTCTGCGGCCTGTTTGGCGGGTTGTGCATTGGTGCCTTGCTTTCGGGATTAGGATCGATACCTACTTGATTATAACAAAGCGAACACTCTTTCTACCATAACAGCGTTCGGGAATGCCGAAATACTGTAGGGGCGGATCTATGTGTCCGCCCTGTACGGGCGCATCCCAGGCAAGGGCGGACACACGGGTCCGCCCCTACATCTTCGGATTTCATTACTCCCTAGCGCTCTACCGTTTCTGGACTTTCTGCGTAGGGTAGTATAATACCTTCTGCTAAATCGACATATTGGAGGCAACAGGATGAACAAAATAGTACTCACAAATGCCCGCCTTATAGACGGAACAGGCGCACAGCTCAAAGAGAATGCCACTATCACTATAGAGAACGGGCGCATCACTTCAGTAACTCAGGATTCCGAAGCAATCCAAAATCCAAACATCCGCGAGCGGGTATCCGAAACCCAAAATTATATAGACCTGGAAGGGCGAACGCTCCTCCCTGGCCTGATCAACTCCCACATCCACATCATGATGGACGCAGGCCCCGACCCGATCAAGAGCCTAAAGCCTGAAGAGTTTGCGGCAATCGTGCTCAGGGGAGCCAGGCGCGGCGAGCAGATGCTGAAGGCAGGTATCACCGCTGCTCGTGACCTGGGTGGATTCGAGTATGGTGAGTTGGCTTTGCGTGACGCCTTTGCGGCAGGCGAATTACCTGGTCCACGGCTCTTATGCGCGGGCAAGCTGGTTACCATGACGGGTGGGCACGGTTGGGATATTGGGTTTGAAGCTGACGGCCCGGACGAGGTGCGCAAGGCTGTCCGCCGGAATATCAAGCGTGGCGTTGACTGCATAAAGATGATGGCGACCGGCGGTGTATTGACACCAGGCGTCGAGCCTGGGGCTTCGCAGCTTTCCGAGGCGGAGATGCGGGCCGGAGTGGAAGAGGCGCGCAACGTCGGTATACGCACCGCCAGCCATGCGCAGGGTACTGAGGGTATCAAGAATGCCATTCGCGCAGGTATTGATACGATAGAGCACGGTATCTTCCTGGATGAAGAGGCTATCGAGATGATGGTACAGCGCGGGGTGGTGTTTGTGCCGACGCTTGCCGCCCCCTATCAGATAGTGGAGGCAGGGGAGGCAAAGGGCATACCCGCTTATGCATTGGAGAAATCGCGGCGGGTGATCGATGCTCACCGCAAATCGTTTGAGTGGGCAGCGCGCTCCGGGGTGACAATCGCGGCGGGCAACGACGGGGGGACGCCTTTCAATCCCGTGCACGACCTTGTGACTGAGCTTCGCCTCATGGTAGAGGGCGGGCTAAATCCGCTCGGCGCTATACGTGCGGCCACACATGGCTCTGCCAGGGCGCTTGGCCTGTCGGAGGAAACTGGCACTATACAACAGGGCAAATGGGCAGACTGCCTCATACTCGAAGAGGGCGCAGATCCGCTCGATGATATAACTGCCCTGTCTCAGGTGTGGATGGTGCTCAAGCAAGGTAAAGTAGTGATACCAGAAAATAAATCGTAGAGCGCAAATTCGACTGCTTGTATCATACCTGTAAATCCAGAAGGCTCTATACAACGTAAAGTAAGGCAGACACCTACTTTTCGTCCTTGCCTTGCTTTGTCAATAGAGAGGGTTTCAAGCGCACCAGGGGCGTGAGGGCAACGCAACCGAGTGCGCCTTTTGTTGCCAAACGGCCGGGGCGGTGTCTCAACCTTACCAGAACTTACTCAGGAGGAGCATAATTCATGGCAAAAACAGATGGTAACAAGATAATGGCAAAAATTGGAAGAATGCTGCCGCTTATGGTCATCTCGGCTATGCTGCTTTCGGCGTGTGGAGGTGATACCGCATCAACCTCACCGACCGCTACAGTCAATGCTATGGCGGAGGGTGCCGCTACCGCTGCCACAGGCGCTGGCGAAGGTATTGCAACAGCAGGCACAAATATGGGTGAGGCTGCGGGCACTGCCGTAACCGGCGCAGCCACAGCGGGCACAGGCATTATAGAAGGTGCCGCTACTAATGTAGCAGGCACAATCAATGGTTCCCTTTTGACCCTTGAGATGGGTGCGCAGAACAACTCCAGCCAGGACGGGAAGGCTACCCTCACCGATATGGGCAACGGCAAGATCAAAGTTGTGCTCGAATTGAACAACGGCACCGCCGAACCGCAGCCCGCCCACATCCACAAAGGAAGCTGCGCAAACCTAGACCCGAAGCCTTTGATTCCATTAAACAATGTAGTCAACGGCAAGTCGGAGACCGAGGTTGAAGCCACAATGGCGACCCTGACCAGTGGACATGCAATCAACGTCCACAAGTCTGCGGCTGAAGCTGCGATCTACGTGTCGTGTGCCGACATCCAGGGCACACCAGGCATGATGGAAGGCACTCCTGGCGCGATGATGGAGAGTACTCCTATGATGGAAAGCACTCCTATGATGCAGGGGACAGTTACTCCCTAGTAAGCTCAACCTGCTCGTTCTTAGGCTGTCGCCTACTAAATCAGAACGATATTAGATTGCAAGACTGGGTAGATGGTATACATAAATGTGTACAGCAATAAAGATGGAGCGCTTCTGCGCTCCATCTTTATTGCTCTCAATTCCTAAAGCCTGCAAATTATCGGCCTAATGTTCAGGTAACTAATAGTGGTTCTCACTCAACTCCTATTGACCGCCTCTCAGGGTTCTGCTAGTATGGCTTAGAAGGGCATTAAGGTTATTCGTCCTTAACCTCGCTCGGCCATATTTTATTTCTGTGAAGCAACTCCTGATACGCCTTCAGTATGAACCCTGTTCCCCATAGTAACTCATCAGCGCAGCCTTCCGGCGGGTTGGCCGGTATGCGCTTGCCTTTACCGGGCGGCATTGAGGTGTCGTTCGGGCAGGTGACGATTGTGGCGGGAATTGTCTTCTTTGCATTGGCGATGCCCGGCGATTTTAAGTACAAAATGGACGGCCTGGGGTTCGCCGTTTGCCACCAGATACATACCCACTCCTTTACTATAGGCGGACACCAGCTACCCTTGTGCGCCAGGTGTACAGGTATGTACCTGGGCGCGCTTGTAACGCTTCTTTTGCTATCGAGGTTGCGGCGTAAGGCTGTCCGCCTGCCTTCGCGGGGCGTGTTGCCGGTGCTGGGTCTTTTTTTCGGAGTGATGGTGCTCGATGGGATCAACTCGACACTGCAAACGTTCGGAGCGGGCCTCTGGGAGACAACCAACCTGCTGCGCCTCATCACGGGCGCGCTTTCGGGCATCGCAGCTGCCTTTATCTTCTATCCCGTGTTCAACATTAGTCTATGGAACCGCGAAGTCACCCGTAAAGACCACGTGATCGAGCAGCTATTCGAGCTTGCGCCCTACCTGATTGGGACCGGCCTGCTGGTTGCGCTTGTGCTCGACGGCGGGGCCTGGCTCTTCTACCCGCTTGCGTTATTGAGCATGGGCGGGATGCTGGCGCTGCTGACCATGGCGAATACTATGGTTGTATTGATATTAACTCGCCGTGAAGGGAAGACACTCACTCTTTCCGAGGCGCTGACCCCGATCTTGCTGGGGTTATTCGTCAGCCTGGTGATGCTTTCCCTGGTCTCATGGGGTCGCGCATCGCTCGCCCCTAATATGGCCAATGCTATCGGTATCCCTCTCGTGCCCGGATTGCCTTGACGAGCAATGAATGGTGAGCGCAGCAGGATGACGTTAGATGAATAGAATACCGGAGCCGCCTCCATCAGAGCCGCCTGGTAGGTTTGTGCCAGGCCCGCCCGATGTGGGTGTAGCGCAGACGAGCCGTGCCGTTGGCGTTGCGCCCCTGGTGAGCAAGAGGGGCGCTCCGGTGTGGGCTGTTATAGTGATTATGGTCGAGGCTACTGTGCTGGCTTGTATGGTAGTTGTTGTTGTTATTCTCGCGTTGTTCGGGGATCAACTGGCGCAGAAAGTAGGGGGGACGGCGGCCACGATTGGTGCGGGTGCCGCTCCGTTGGCTTCGAGCTCAGCCTTTTACTACCTGCTCGATTCGCATAACTACCAGCTTGCCCACGAGGCACTCGCCTCTGATCTGGCCTCGGAGTACACGACGGAGAGGTTGCGGGACGAGTGGAAGACCCTGGAAGAGGCGGAAGGACGCACGCTGCCCTTGCCTACGAACGTCCAACTGAAAGGAAATAGAGCTACCGTCTCAGTTTTGCTTTCAGCGGCGCGCACCAACCGCACCTTCAGCGTACAGCT